>PLDE01000195.1 GCA_003135035.1 Candidatus Dormiibacterota bacterium
CCGCTCCCGCGGTGGGCACTATGTGGTGAAATCACAGACCGCCCTCGCCGCCACGCATCTGACTCAGGGCGACTCCGCGCCCCAAGGCAGATCGCTCTCCGCAGCCGCCGAGTACGGCAGCGGCGGTGTGGCTGTGGTCGACTCTAGTTGGCGGTCTGAGCTGACGAGCGACGGAGGTAGAGGCCAATCCCGAAAGCGATCATCCCCACCAGCAATACAATGGCTGAGGCGGCAAGACCGGCTCCCGTGATCGGAGTGCCACCAGTGCTAGCCGCAGAAACCGCCCCATAGCCGACACTAGATGCCTGTGCCAGTGAGATCGGAGCCTGAATCGCGCCCAGGTAGACCACCCCGGCGACCGTCAAGGTCGCCCCGAACGCGGTCACGACCCGCCAGGATGTTAGTAATTCCCGCGCTCGCTTCGGTAGCTGATTCAACCGCTCTCTCCCTTGGTTGGATCATCCGTCCACGATGCCAACGCTTCCTTCGAAGTGAACTCTACCATGTCCGGTGGGTGGAACGCAAGGTAAATCGACTTCAGCTCGAGATGAGACGCGCGGCCACTTGAAGCTCACTGTCCGCTGCTACCCTGATTGAGCCATTCAGCCCAGCGGTACAGGGCCGGAACTCGCCGGTGTGGGGTCCATTTGGCCGGCCCCATGCCCTTCTCTCTGGCCTCCACCAGGAGCCTCCAGGGTGACTTGATCAGCTTGCCTGGTCGTCGTCTCCGATCAGGTGCTCTAACGCGAACGGGAGACAAGTGACGTCAGCACCTGCGGCCAACTCCTGCAACCGCCCTCCACCTCTGGTCCCCGGCCCAGGCGGGTCAGGAGCGGCCGCTTGGAGTAGGGCCATAGCGATACCCGGCCTGGTGGTCATCCTTTGCCTCCATAGCCTCAGCCTTCCCGGCTACATCCTTCAAGTCGACGCCGTCTTTGGCCCCCACGCCCCCGCCGTCACCTGGGGCTTCTCAGCTCCCATCGAATTGGTAACCCGACTCCTGGGAGGATTCCTGGCAGGACGCCTCTGGGTCGCTGGCGCCCTCTTCCTGTGCGGCTTCGGCCCCATGGTCCTGCTGCGAGACCGCCAGTGGGCTGCCCAGGTCTTCGCGGGACTGCTGGCTAGCCTCAATCCCTGGGTCTTTGGGCGGCTGGTTGAGGGGCAGTGGGGAGTCGCGGCTGCCCTGGGCGTGCTCTTCCTCTGGCTCGGCGCCTGGGAGGCACTGGAGCGGAAGCCGGGCTGGCTGCCGGCGCTTCTCTGCGCCGGATTCGCCTGGCTCGCCGTCACGTTCGACCAACACTCCCATGCGGTCGCGCACCGCCTCGCGCTGGCAAGCATCGTCTGGCACCGGTCCTGGCGCGATCGAGCTGGTCTAGTTTGGGCAGCCACCAGTTTCGGCGCCCTGGCAATTCTCCTAACCTACGGGTGGCTCCCCTTCTTTCTGGATCGCGGCATCGCCACCTATTCCGCTGTCGAGAGCTTCTCCCGCCCCGATCTGCTCCTCTTCCGATCCAGTTCCAGCCCGACCTACGGCCTCTGGGCCAATCTGATCGGATTGTTTGGCTTTTGGCCAGAACGCCTCGGGCGAATCCCACTGCTCAATCAAGGCGCGTCGTGGTGGCCCGTGACATCAGCGATCTTGGCCGCCGGCGCAGTGGTGGGAGCATGGCTGCGCCGGGACCGAGCTTGGCTCCTACCAATCGGGATTCTCGGGTTGCTGCTCGCAGGCAGTACCGCCACTCCGCCAGGCCTCACAGCGATGCTGTGGCTGATGCACCGATTGCCACTGCTCGGCGCATTCCGGGAGCCTGAGAAGTGGAGCGCTCTCTGGCTGGTCACCCTCGTCGTACTGGGAGCAGAGACCATTGCTTTCCTGTCGGAAAAGGCGATGAAGGGCCGCCCCGCGATCAGCGGGCTGGCCGGCGTCGCAGCCGCTGGTGCCACCCTCGCCGTCTTGCTCCCGAATGGGCTTGGCGCAATTAGGGAGTTACCGGCCAGCATCGCCCCCATCCAATACCCCACCAGTTGGACCCGGGTGGCGGCCTATATGCAGGAGAACCTAACGGCGGGCACTAAGGTGGTCGTATTGCCGTGGGAGCTGTATGAGCCCCTCGCCTTCACCAAGCACCAGCTCACCGGGAATCCCGCTCCGGCGGTTTTTCCAGGCCACCTGGTCAGCCCCAAGGATGCGGAGATTCCCGGTGATCTGATCCAGCCGGGGCCGGCCGGAATCGGGGACGCCTCCCTGCGCCCCCGACCGGCCAGTTGTGCACTTCGGATCTCGATCGGCAGGATTCAGGCACGGTGGGTGCTGGTAGAGCCCGCCCCGCAGGGCGCGGCAGATGCCCGGGAGCTTCTCGCCTGCGGATTCTCTCGCTCGTCGGGGAAATTGCCCGGTCCGGTCCTGCTTCACGACTGAATATCCGGCGGATCTCCGGTTCCGGAAGCGATCGTTAGTTACGACCCCGCCGGCCAAAGTGGCTGAGCGATCGCCGGCAGCAAGCGGCCCGGAGCATGGACTGCTACCGCAGCTGCGTAGTCGGGGCCGGCGTCGACTGATCCCACGCTCCAGTCCATCACGCCGCCGAGTGACTGCTCTCGGCTCCAGGGACCAGGACTGACGTGCTCCAGATGGGTGGTGTCAATTTGGAGGCCACCATCTCCCACTCCCACGCCAACACCCTTGAGATAGGCCTCCTTCCGGGTCCACACCTCGAAGAACGCTGCGAGCCGACCTGGTCCGGACAGCCCCTCTAGCCGAGCCTGTTCCAGCGCCGTGAAGAACCGGCGAGCGACGGCATCTACTGGGAAGTCGGGGCGAACCTGCTCCAGGTCGACTCCAACTTCCAGGTGTTGTGCCACCGCGATTAGAGCCAACCCCCCTGATTGGGCGACGTTGAATCGCAGATCGGTTCCGGCCGGACGGGCCAGAGCTGGTTTACCGTGAAGTCCCGGTAGGAACTCGATTTCCCGTGGGTCAGTCTCTAGGTAGCCGGCCAAGAGTTGGCGCAGCCACCCCCGACAGGAGAGGAAGCGGGAGCGGTCGCGATCGGCTCGAAGACGGGCCGCGTGCTCCCACTCCTTCGGGGATAGAGACGCTGTCAGTCGCTCCTGAGCTGCCAACGAGAGGTCCGTGGGGGCACGCCAAACCTCGGGCTCTAAGCTCTGGGCGACCACAGTGCGGATCACGTCACGCCGAGCGAGCGATGCCCGAGACCCGTGATCCCCGGAGGCTTCTGCCGAGAAGTTCGACCACGAGACGCACGTGCGGTTCGGTCACCATCGCCAGGTGGTCGCCCGGAATCGAGTGGCTCGTGATTGTTCCGCGGTGCACCTTGTCCCATCCCAGGGTGCTGCTGCCCATCATCTCGACGCTATTGGCGCTGACGAAAAGCTCCACGGGGATGCTGTGGGGACGGCATCGATAGCCAGAGCCAAGAGCCATGGCACCGCGCCAGTCGAAATCGTCTTTGGGTGGTTCTGGGAAAAGACCCAGCCGCACCCCAGGCGACCGGAGCGCTCGCGTAAGCAAGTCACTCCCTTGAGTCAGGAACTCGCGCCGGGCAGCGCGATTGAAGAGACTCGCCACCCTGCCCGGCACCGAGTGTTGCCAGAGGAGACGCTGAAATATCGCTGGGTCGCCAGCGCAGTCCAGAATGCCTAACCACGCCACCTGCTCGCCCGACGCTTCCAGCCTGCCGGCCACCTCGTAGGCCAGAAGGCCGCCGAGCGAGAAGCCGGCAACGTAGTACGGTCCCGCCGGTTGCTGTCGGCGAATGCTGGCGACCAGTGGGCCCGCAAGCTGCTCAATCGTTGTGGAGCGCTTAAAGCGGCCGTTGACTCGTTCGGGCAACAGGCCAACCACGCGATGTCCCGGAGCCAGCGACCGCGTGAAGTGGCGCAGGGTCAGCATTGTGGACTCGTCCGGCTGCACGAAGAATAGGTATGGCAAAGCGGCGCGGCCATCCTCGCTCGCTCCAATCACATCGAGCGGTGCCTTAGCAGNNCCCCGCTCGAACATGGTGTCGAGACGCACTCTGACGCCCAACTCTCTCTCGACGTCGACCATCAAACGTACGGCAAGGAGGGAATGTCCCCCGCACTCGAAGAAATCATCGTCGACACCGAACTCACAGCCGTCGAGGTGGCGAGCCCACACTGCGAGGAGCCGTTCCTCTACCTCAGATCGGGGCTTGGTCGGAGCTGGCCTACCGGCGCGCACCTCGGATCGGGGCGGCGGAAGCGCCCGGCGATCGAGCTTGCCACTTGCG
>PLDE01000233.1 GCA_003135035.1 Candidatus Dormiibacterota bacterium
TGATCAACCTCGACTTCGCCGACGTCAAGGCGATCATGATGGGACAAGGTCCCGCCCTGATGGGCATCGGTTACGGCAGCGGCGACAATCGGGCCCAGGACGCCGCTCGCGATGCCGTCTCGAGCCAACTCCTGGAGACCTCGATCGCGGGAGCCCACGGCATCCTCCTCAACATCACCGCCAGCCCCGATCTCACGCTCTTCGAGGTCAACGAGGCCTGCGACCTGATCCGCCAGAGCGCCGATCCCAACGTCAACATCATCTTCGGGGCAGTCGTCGACGATCGGATGGGTGGGGACGTCAAGATCACCGTGATCGCCACCGGCTTTAGCTCCGAGTCCCAGCTCAACCAAACCCTGGCTGAGAAGTACAAGGCGACCCGGCCCCAGGATCTCCAGGAGCCAATTCCGGACCGTGCTCGGCAGGCCCAGCGGGACAATCCCGACCTCTACGAGGATGTGGACATCCCGGCCTTCCTGCGCGAGCCTCGCTGACCTGACCGGATAGCGCGTAGCGGGCCGGCCGGCGCGGCCGGCCCGCTACGCGCTATCCGCCCGGTTTGGGCGAAGCTGCCCTGCCGTGCCGTCGAGCGTTTTTCCAGGTGTTTCGCCTCACCGCGGATTGGTCTACCCGAGTGTGTATAGTGTGTGGATGCCAAGAGTCAACGTTTATCTGAGCGACGAGCTAGTAGCCGCGATCCGGAACTTGGACCTGAATCTCTCCCGGGTCCTGCAGGTAGCGCTCCGTGAGCGCCTGGACCAACAGCGACTGCAGGCATGGCTCGAGCAGTTGAGCTTCCCCGGTTCACCTGGGGCGACCCACCAGGAGACCAGCCGCGCTTTGGAGGCTCCTGCAGCCGGCCGCCGACTTGGCTGAGGCGCTGGTGCTCGAGACGGCGGCTCTGCTCGACCTAGTTGCGGGCAACGAGGAGGGGCGAGCGGTGCGGGCAGCGCTCGCTAGTCAGCGGGTGCACGTCGTCGACCGCGTCGGGGCCAACGTGGCGGCGGCGCTGCAGGACCTGGCCGGGCGTGGATTGATTTCGGTCGACCAACTCAACCACCGAATCCGGCTTCTCGCCTCCGCTCCCTTCACTAGCCATTCTTCCGTCGACCTGCTGCCCAGTGCTCTCCGTCGGGTGGAGCTGCGACTCGAAGACGCCCTGTCGGTGGAGCTGAGCGATCGACTGGTAGCCCCCCTCCTGACCACCGACAGCCGATTGGCCTCAATCTGGCCCAACTGCTGGTTGGTGGTGCCCGCTAGGCCGACCGGGACCGCCCGCTGACAGCCGCTACCTGCCCGGCTCGGAGTCGGGACGGCGACCGAAGAGCCCCCAGGCGGTCATCCTGAGCTTTACCACTGCGTCCTGGTCGGTGAGCTCAGCCTTGATCTGAACCAATCCCCGGGTGGGTTGGCTCTGGGAGGGACGCGTGTCCAGGACCTCCATGGACGCAGTCAGCTCATCCCCGGGCCGTACTGGGGCCAGCCAGACGATCTTGTCAACCCCCGGCGAACCCAGGCTAGCCGCGCGATGGAGCAGACCGTCCCAGTAGAGGCGCATCCAGATCGCGGCCGAATGCCAGCCACTGGCGATCAGGCCGTGAAAAACGCTCCTCTCGGCCAGCTTGGGGTCGGCGTGGAAGGGCTGCGGGTCAAAGCTGCGGCTGAACTCCAAGATCTCCTCGGCGGTCATCAGATGGGTTCCCAACTGGGTGACCGCACCGACCTGAAAGTCCTCCCAGAAGAAGTCAATCTCCGGTCCCCAGGGGGCGGGCTCGCTAGACGGCTCGTCGACCGGCACGATCATCTCCTGGGTGCTGCTCGGGAGATCCTGGTCGGTCATGCTACGCTGCCCGCACCTCGCTCCCCTTCGCAGCGGGAGGTAGAGCTCTCATTGGAGATCGCACCGCGCCCTGATGTCGGCATTTGAGCCGGTCGCCAACCCGGTCAGCTTCCCCGAACTGGAAGAGCGCGTGCTCGAATTCTGGCAGCAGGAGCACATCTTCGAGCGGAGCCTTGAGCTGCGCCGGGACGCTCCGCCATTCGTCTTCTACGAGGGCCCCCCGACGGCCAACGGATTGCCGGGGGTTCATCACGTGCTGGCCCGCTCCTTCAAGGACTGCTTTCTCCGCTATCAGCAGATGCGAGGGCGGCGGGTGGAGCGGCGCGGCGGCTGGGACACCCACGGACTGCCGGTCGAGCTCGAGGTCGAGCGCAGCCTGCGCATCGGCTCCAAGCAGGAGATCGAGCGGATGGGGGTGGAGGAGTTCAACCGTCTCTGTCGGGCCAGTGTCATGGAGTACATCGACGAGTGGGAGAGGCTGACCAACCGAATCGGCTTCTGGCTCGATCTGAAGCATGCCTACCGCACCTACGAGACCGAGTACATCGAGTCGGTCTGGTGGAGCCTCAAGCAGATCCATGAGAAGGGTTGGCTCTTCCGGGGATACCGGGTCGCGCCCTACTGCCCCCGCTGCCAGACCTCGCTGAGCAGCCATGAGCTGGCCCAGCCGGGCGCCTACAAGGATGACACTTCCGATCCGGGAATCACAGTTCGCTTTCGACTTCGGGACGATCCCCAAACCAGCCTGCTCGCCTGGACCACCACTCCCTGGACCCTTCCCGGGAACTTGGGCCTGGCGGTGGGGCCGGAGATTCCCTACGTTGAGGTCAGCCAGGGCAGTGAGCGCCTGATTCTCGCCAAGGCGCGACTTGAGGTGCTTGACGGCCCCTATCAGGTCGAGCGCGAGCTACTCGGCAAGGAGCTGGTCGGTCACCGCTACCAGCCGCTCTTTGCTTACCTGCCAGATCAACCAAACGCCTTCACCATCATGGCCGCCGACTTCGTCAGCACCGACGAGGGGACCGGGATCGTGCACACGGCGGGAGCCTACGGCGAGGACGACCTGCGACTGTGTCAAGAGGCGGGCATCGAGGTGCGCCATACGGTCGGGCTGGATGGTCGCTTTCTCCCCATGGTTGGGGACTTTCAGGGGCTTTTCGTCAAGGACGCCGACCCTCTCATCAGTGCGGATCTGCGCCGCCGCGGTCTCCTCTACAGGGAGGAGCAGATCCTCCACACCTACCCCTTCTGCTGGCGCTGCGACACCCCGCTCCTCTATTACGCGCTCGACTCCTGGTTCATCCGGACGACTGCCGTCAAGGAGGAGTTGATCCGGCACAACCGATCAGTCCATTGGGTTCCCTCCCATCTCCGCGAGGGTCGGATGGGCAACTGGCTGGAGTCGCTCCAGGACTGGAACCTGTCGCGGGCCCGCTACTGGGGCACCCCGTTGCCGATCTGGATCTGTGCGTCCTGTGCAGCTGAGCGTTGCGTTGGCAGCCTGGCGGAACTGGGACTGAAGCCGGGCACAGACGTCCACAAGCCATTCATCGACGAGGTCACCCTGGCCTGCGACTGCGGCGGTGAGATGCGCCGGGTCCCCGAGGTCATCGACGCCTGGTACGACAGCGGTGCCATGCCCTATGCCCAGTGGCACTACCCGTTCGAAAACCAAGAGGTCTTTGCCTCCCGGCATCCAGCCGACTTCATCAGCGAGGGGCTCGACCAGACCCGAGGTTGGTTCTTCACGCTGCTGGCGGAGTCGGTGATGCTCTTCGATCAGCCGGCCTTCCGCAACGTGGTCGTGCCCAGCCTGGTCGTCGACGACAAGGGCCGGAAGATGTCCAAGTCGCGGGGCAACATCGTCGACCCCTTCCTGTTGATCTCGAAAACCGGCGCCGATGCGGTCCGCTGGTGGTTCTACACCACGGTCACCGTCGGCCTCGAGTACCGCATCTCGCCGCAGCGGGTGGCCGATAGCGCTCTGCGCTTCCTCAATGTGCTCTGGAACACTCAGAGCTTCCTGATCACCTATGCCAACCTCGCCGGCTGGCGGCCCAGCCCGGACACGTCCCTCGCCCCGCAGCATCCTCTTGACCGCTGGATTCTGGCCCGCTTGCAGGAGACCGTCGAGGAGACGGTCAGCGCCCTGGATACCTACGACGCCAACACCGCCTGCCGGGCCATCGCCGAACTGGTCGACGACACCAGCACCTGGTACCTGAGGCGGTCGCGCCCACGCTTTCGGGGGAGCGCCGAAGAGGTCGCCTCGAGCTGCGCCACGCTCCATCAGGTTCTCCAGGAGACCGCCCGGCTGATGGCGCCATTCACCCCCTTTGTGGCGGACGCGATCTTCCGCGCGCTCACCCCCGAGATGGGCGCCGCGACGGTCTCGGTTCACCTGGAGACCTATCCCACCGTCCGGTCCGAGCAGCTCGACCCGGAGCTCCTGCAGCAGATGGCCCTGGTTCGTCGACTGGCCGAGGACGCCCGTGCCCTCCGCGAGGAGCGCGGGGTTCCCATCCGCCAGCCTCTGGCGGGGGCCGAAGTGCATGGCGCCGAGCTACCCGAGGAGTTGGCACTGGTCTTGGCCGAGGAGCTCAACGTGGGGCGGGTCGGCTCCTCCGCGACGGCGACCGCTCCTGGAAAGGTGAGCGTGTCCTTGGACTTCGAGCTGACCCCCGAGTTGCGTCGGGAAGGCTTGGTGCGGACCTTTACCAGGCAGCTGCAGGACTTCCGTCGCAAGAGCGGTCTGCGGGCGGGAGAGCGGGTCGAGGTCTGCTACGCCACCGATGGTGAACTGGCCGGGGCGATGGAGGAGGGCCGGACGCAGATTCAAGCCCAATGTTTCGTGGCTGGCTGGGAGCGGGTCGAGCCGGAAGCGCCGCTGCCGGCCGGCTTCTCAGAGTGGTCCCAACTCAAGGTTCCCCAGCATCTGATCTGGCTGGCGCTACGCCGGCTCAGTGGCGACGCACAATGAGCTGGCTGAGGTCTTCCCCAGTCGCCTCGGGACGGCCCATAATGCTCCCGCCCCCAGGCAGCGGCGGCAATCCCACGGAGTTCTGGGCTCCCCGTCTGGGGCACTAAAGCAAGGAAGTTTGAGAATGACCGAGATCGCCACTACGACCCGACAGAGCGACCTGGCTGAGATCCGCCGTCAGGTCGAGTCGGAGAAGGCCCGACTTGACCACGAGCTGGGGCAACTGAGCGGGATGGCGGCCAACGGTGCCGGGCGCGAGGCGCCTTTCCACGAGCACCCCACCGAACACGCGGGCGAGATGGAAGAGCATGAGCGGCTGCAGGCGATTCGCGAGAACCTGCAGCAGATGTACGAGCAGTGCGAGGACGCCCTGGGGCGGCTGGAGCGGGGCGAGTACGGTCTCTGCCGCAGCTGCAGCAAGGAAATTGCCATCGAGCGCTTGCGGGCGCTCCCCTACGCCACCCGCTGTGTCCCCTGCAAGGAGGCCAAGCGCGACTGATCGGGATGACGCCCCGACCGACCCTCGGGGCGCCTTGATCAGGTCACCGGCGTGGCCGTTGTGGACTGGGGTGGCGGCATTCCTGGTCTTCGTCCTCGATCGGATCACCAAGTTCTGGGTCACCCACTCGCTGGCTTTGGGGCAGCAGCTCTGGCCCAACTGGCCGATCCATATCTACTACACCATCAACGACGGGGCGGCCTTCAGCATCCTGCCGGACGCCGATTGGCTCTTCCTGGGCGTGGCTCTGCTGGTGGTGGTGGCGATCGCCTGGAAGTGGCGT
>PLDE01000309.1 GCA_003135035.1 Candidatus Dormiibacterota bacterium
CGACCCGCGGTCAACCCGGTTTACTCAGGTATGGAGCCAGCCCCCTCGATCGCCGATTCCATCCAAACCTGGGCGGATGGGGCGGACCTGTCCGATCTGGGCGACCCGCAATCCGCCGGCCGAGCCGCACACCAGCTGATCGCCGCGGGACTGCTCGATCTGCCACTTCCGGGGTCGGGCCAAACCAGAGAGCGCTTGGACGCGCTAGTGGCTCTGGGAAGCGTCGACTGCGTCCTGGCTCGCCTGGCCGAAGGCCACGCCGACTCTCTGGCGATCCTGACCGAACTCAGTGGGCCTCAGCCTCGGCAGGGGCAGCTCTGGGGAGTCTGGGCCGCTCAGCCGCCGGGTCTGGCGGGCTTGGCAGCGCACCCGACTGGAGACATCTGGTCGCTCCTGGGCGAGAAGCCTTACTGCAGCGGGGCGGGGGTGTGCGATGCCGCCTTGGTGACCGCCAGTACTGCGGCTGGGAACCGTCTCTTTGCGGTCGTACTCGACCAGGACGGCGTCGAGCCTCTCGACGGTACCTGGCCGGCGCTGGGAATGGCCGGCAGTGATAGCCGGACGGTGCGCTTCCAGGATGTCAAGGCGGTTCCGGTGGGAATGGCCGGCGCCTACCTGGAGCGGCCCGGCTTCTGGCATGGCGCCGCTGGGGTGGCGGGCTGTTGGCTGGGCGGCGCTCTGGGGGTTGCCCGAGCCCTGACCCGCGCCGCCTCCCAGCGCGAGCTGGACCAGCACGCCCTGGCCCACTTGGGGGCCATCGACGGAGCCATGGTGGCCATGCGCGCCGTGCTGCGGGAAGCGGCACGCGAGTTCGACGAGGACCCCAGCGACAGCCAGGGGCGAGCGGCCCTGGTGGCCCGCCGCGCCCGGACCGTGGTCGAGGAGGGAGCGACCACGATCCTGACCAGGGTGGGGCGCGCCTTGGGGGCGGGACCGCTCACCCGCGATGCCGCTCACTCTCGTCGCGTCGCCGACCTGACTGTCTATCTTCGCCAGAGCCACGGTGAGCGAGACCTCCTCGACCACGGACAGCGCCTGCTGGAGTGCGGCATTGATTGGTGATGTGAGCGCGTGAAGCCGACTCCGGGATCGAGCCAGGCGACCATGGCGCTCGCCTACTTCGAGAGTCTCTATGCCGCTAATCCCGACCCCTGGAGCTTCGAAACACGTTGGTACGAGCGCCGGAAGCACGCTCTGACCGTGGCCAGCCTGCCTCGACCGCGCTATCAGCGCGCTTTTGAGCCGGCCTGCTCCAATGGACGCCTGAGCAGTCTGCTCGCTGCTCGCTGCGGCTCGCTCCTGGCCGTGGATGCCGTCGGGGCAGCAGTACAGCGTGCCCAGCGCCGCTTGGCCGGTCAGGCGCAGGTCCGAGTCGAGCAGCGGCAACTGCCCGAACAGTGGCCGGATGGCCCCTTCGATCTCATCGTGGTCTCGGAGTTTCTCTACTACCTGAGTGGCGAGGACCTGCTCTCGGTGATCGAGCGAATCCTGGCCACCTTGGAGCCAGGCGGCACCTTGATCGCCGTCCACTGGCGCCATCCGGTGCCTGAATACCCGCTCAGCGGCGACACCGTGCATGCCAGCCTGCGCAGCGCACCGGGCCTGGCTGGGCTGGTCAGCCATGAGGAGGAGGACTTCCTGATCGATGTTTTCCTGCACGGCCAAGGCGAAGGCCAAGCGGAATCAGTGGCGGCGGCGACGGGAGTGCCCGGAGCCGGTAAGCGGAGCTGAAAGAGATGGCGATTTCTGCGGTTGGCGTGGTGGTCCCCGCCTTCAATGAAGAGGCACTGCTCCCCCGCTGTCTCGACGCGCTGGCCCAGGCCATGGCGTTGCTGGAGATCCCCAACCTAGCTGTGGTCGTGCTCGACGACTGCCAGGACGGGAGTGCGGCCACGGTGGCCGGACGGAGGGGCTTCGAGACGGTCGAAGTGAGGGCTCGCAACGTCGGCCTGGCTCGGGCGGCCGGGTTCCAAGCGATTCTCGGCTGGGCCCGAGGAACTCCAGCCGAGGAGGTCTGGCTGGCCAGCACAGACGCCGATAGCACGGTGCCCGAGGACTGGCTCAGTGTGCAGCTGGAGTACGCCGGCCAGGGATTCGAAGCCGTTCTGGGAACCGTTCAGGTAATCGATTGGTCGGAGCGTTCTCCGGCAGTCGCCCGCGAGTTCGCCGACCGCTACCAGGCCCAGGATGAGCACCATCATGTGCACGGAGCCAACATGGGGATGACCGCGGCCGCCTACCAGGGAGCTGGGGGCGTGCCCCCCCTCGCCCTCTCCGAGGATCACAGCCTGGCCCAGCGCCTGGCCGGCCGGCACCTCTGCCGCACTGGGCGCATCCCGGTGACCACCAGCAGCCGGGTCGTTTCCCGGGCGGTCGGGGGATTCGCCGGTTACTTGGACTCCCTCCCCGCCGCTCAGGATCATTCGACAGCGGCCCCAGTCAGACGTCGGCCAGGGTCGCGAACTCGATCTCCAGAGTAACCAGGCGGGCGACGATGCGCGGCAGCGCCTCTGCCGCGACCGCGGGCCAGCCGGGCAAGCGAGCGATCGTCACGCCGATTCTCGGCAGAGATCTCCGTCGGAGGTACGTGCGAGATCATCGCCCTGGGGCTCGGTCTCAACGGCTGGCGCCGGGATTGAACATCCGGGGTGGCTTCGCCGTATCCCCTGTGTGATGCACGCCTCCTGCTCCGTCGGACCCGAACCGTCCATTTGCCCGGGAGCCCGCCCGGCGAGGTGGGCCAGCCGCGATCAGGAAATGGCAGCGGACCCCTCAGCGGCCGGAGAGAATCCAAGTTCTCGGCTTGCCTCGGCCCGTTGCCAGTCAATCTCCACGGGCGTCAATAGGGGTGTTCTCTTATGAAGTCGACCAGGGTTTCGTTCTCCAACCCGCTAGCTCGTGCTCTGGCAGTGGTCGGTTTCGGCCTCGCGAGTTCGTTGGTCCTCGCCGCCTGTGGCGGTGCTTCATCCGCCACCTCCCCGAGCCCGACCAAGGCGAGCTCGAGCCCCTCCTCTACTCCGGCCCTTACGGTAACCATCAGGGCGACAACCGTGGCCGGATTGGGCACGGTGCTGGTCAACGCCCAGGGGCGAACCCTCTACACCTTGAGTTCTGAATCGAGCGGCAAGCTCACCTGCACCGTGAGCAACGGGTGCTCCCAATCGTGGACTGAGGTGGATCTGCCCTCCGGCGCCTCGGCCGCCACTGCCGCAGACAATGCCAAGTCTTCCCTGCTGGCAACCGAGACCGGTGCAACTGGGACGCTGGTGACCTACAACGGATGGCCCCTCTACACCTTCGTCGGAGATTCCAAGGCGGGCCAGGCCAACGGCGAGGGACTGCAGAGCTTCGGGGGCACGTGGTACGTGCTGAGCACCTCGGGCGCGCCGGTGCACCCGACGTCAGCGCACGCATCGCCCACTTCCAGCAGCAGCGGCTACTCATATTGAGCTGGGCCGGTGTGGGGATCGCGGTGGTGAGTGGTTGGGCTAGTAGTCCTGGATGGTCCAGGCGAGGGTCATGACCAGCGGTGCCTACAGTGACGTGGTGAGTCGCGGCCTCAGCTGGAACCGCCAGCCCGACCAGGAGTCGGGCGCGGATGCCGACCAGAGCCTCGACCACGAGCAGCTGGGCATCGCTTTCCTGAACCACCGCGCGGAGCTGCTCGGCTTCGCCGCTCGATCACTGGGCGCCCGGTCGCTTGCCGAGGAGGCAGTTCAGGAGACCTTCGTCAGAGCCCTCGCCGCCCGTCCCGGATTCGACTCCACCCGTGGTGCCATCCGCTCCTGGCTCTTCGCTATCGAGCGCCACGTCCTCATCGACCTCGCCCGAGCCCGCCTCGCCCACCCCGAGGGGGAGATCGATCCCAACTCGCCATCAGCCGAGGATCAGATCGAGACAGCCATGCGTGCCTGGCAGGTGGAGGCGGCGCTCAGCAAGCTGGGAGCCGACCACCGCCAGGTGGTCTTGGAGATCTACTACCGAGGAAGGCCCAGTCGAGAGCTAGCGCTCGAGCTGGGGATCCCTGAAGGCACGGTGCGAAGCCGCCTCTACTACGCCCTCCAAGCTCTCCGGGTGAGCCTCCACGACATGGATTTGTCCCCATGAGCGGCACTTGCCAGAGGCGGCAGGGCACCCTCGCCATGGCCGCCATTGGACGCGCTGGGCTCAGGACGCGTCTGCTGCTACGGGTCCATCTCGCCCGCTGCCAGGCGTGCCGAGAGCAGCTGGTCGAGCTGCAGGCGGTGACCAGCGCCCTAGAACTGGCGGACCCGAGCCGAGTGGCATCCCCATCGCTGACGCAGAGAGGTGACCCTTCGCCGAGCCAACCGGCTCCGGCGAACAAGTCTGGCGAGACTTCTCTCCGCCGCGTGGGCCGGGCGCTTGGAGGTCTGGTCGGCGTCGTTGCCGTCGCCGCCGGGACCCTGGTCTGGCTCCACCTGGCCGCTTCGCCGCGAGCCATTGCACTCCACGGGAGCCAGGGAGTTCAGGCGAGCGCCACCCTCACCGCTGAGGCCTGGGGCACCGATCTGTCCCTCCGCGTCATGGGCCAGCCAGCGGGAAACGTCTACCGGGTCGCCCTGGAGTCTGACTCCGGGACTTGGTGGCAGGCGGGCAGCTACCGGTCGGAGCGCGGCGACATGGAAGTCCACCTCGCCTGCGGGGTGTCTCCCCTCAAGATTGACCGGCTCTGGGTGGAGAACGCTGCCGGCCGGGTCGTTCTCTCCGCTGCGGTCTAGCTGGCCATCGGCGCCGCTGCTGGGCGGGGAGCCTTATGAACGCGGTTGCGGCCCGCCCGCTTGGCCGTGTACATGGCGGCGTCGGC
>PLDE01000177.1 GCA_003135035.1 Candidatus Dormiibacterota bacterium
GCCCTGGGATGTCTGATTGGGGTGCTCATCCCGCTCGGGGCGAGCGCCATCCATCCCCTGGCGACGGTGGTTCTGGCAGTAGCCCTGGCGGGAGCGGTGGCGCTCTTCACCCGCTGGTACGGTGGGCGTCTGGTCAAGGAGCTGGGGCTCGGGCTCTAGTCGCGCCGCCCGACCTCGCGATCCGTCCCGACCTGACCCGGATGCTAGACTTCGACTCCCCTGCACCCGGTACCCAGCCGGCTGCATACCCACAGGATCTGGGAGGCACCTGCCTTGAATCGCGAGTACGAACTCTTCTACATCATCCGGCCTGATATCGACGAGGATCAGGTGCGAGTCGCCATGGACGAAGTCGCGTCGCTGATCGCTGGCCATGGTGGTGAGATGACCAAGTCGTCTCTTTGGGGACGGCGCCGACTCGCCTATCCCATAGCTGGCTTCAACGACGGTTATTACGCGCTCAAGGAGCTGGCTCTGCCGGCGGAAAAAGTGCGCGAGCTAGAGCGCCAGCTCCGCCTCGACGAGCGCGTGATCCGGCACCTGATCAGCCTCAAGCAGGTCTACTATCTCCCGGGGGATGAGGACCGCCGAGGCCGGGTGAGGACTCGCAGCAAGGATCGTGCCGATGCCGCCGACGGAATCGCCCCCGATGCTGGAGAAGTGGGGGACGATGCTCTGGAGGCAAAAGTTGCCGAGGACGACGGTTTCCCCGATGAGGATCGGGATCCGGTGGCACCCGCCGCCGCCGCAGACGGGGAGGAGTAGAGATGGCAGGTTCGCTGAATCGAGTGATGCTGATCGGCCGCTGCACTGCCGATCCCGAGATGCGCTATCTCCCCAGCGGTGTCCCCGTGACCCAGCTACGGATCGCTACCAACCGCTATGGCAGTTCGCAGGATGGCGAGCGCCGCGAGTTCACTGATTACCACGATGTGGTGGTCTGGAACATTGGCCAGCGCAAGCTCGCTGAGCTGGCCGGACAGTTTCTGCACAAGGGCAGCCTGGTGTACATCGAGGGTCGCTTGCAGACGCGCTCCTGGGATGGCCAAGACGGGCAGAAGCGCTACCGCACCGAGGTCAACTGCAACGACATCCAGTTCTTGGACTCCAAGGGAGCGACCTCGGAGGGAGGGGACACCGGCCCGCGGGTGCAGGCGTTTCCGTCCGGTGGCGGTAGCGAAGAGCCTTCTCCCACGCCGGCAAATTCACCGGATGGGGACATCGACCCCGACGACATTCCCTTCTAGTCCAGTCGTGAACCATCCCTACGGAGGCTGAGAGAACAGAGTATGTCGGAGTACGCGCGGCGCCGTCCGCGCAAGGTTTGCAACTTCTGCCTGGAACGAATCGTGGAGGTGGACCACAAGGAGGTCTCCCGCCTGCGTCGCTACATCAGTGAGCGGGGCAAGATCCTTCCCCGCCGGGTGACCGGCACCTGCTCACTGCATCAACGTCGCCTCACGGTGGCGCTCAAGCGCGCTCGTCACATGGCGCTCCTACCCTTCGCCACCGACCAGCACTGATCCCGCCTCCGCCCAGGTGGACAAAGGTGGACACAGATCCAAGCTGGGCGCGGTAAAGTGCCCGAGGGGATGGCAGTAGGTCAGGAGGCCAGATATTGGCGCGTCCCACTGAGTCAGTCAGCAGCGGCCGGCCAGCCGCAGCCCGTCGATCGCGCCCGCGCCGCCAGTCCACCCTGACCATTGACGTTGGCGGGACCGGCATCAAAGCGGAAGTTCTGGACGCCGCCGGCAAGAGTCTTGGTGGCCCGGTCCGGGTCAAGACCGAGTATCCCCTGGCTCCCCGGGGCATGATCCAGGTGTTCAAGAAGCTGGGGGAAGCCAGCCCTGCTTTCGACCGCGTCTCAGTGGGCTTTCCCGGAGTGGTACGGGGTGGAGTGGTGCGCAGCGCTCCCCACTTCATCCGGGAGGGCGGTGAGGGGACTCCGATCTCTAGACCGTTGCAGAGGGCCTGGGATCGATTCGATCTGGCTCGAGGAACAGCCAGAGCGCTGGGCAAGCCGACCAGGGTTGGCAACGATGCCGAGGTCCAGGGCATGGCGGTTATCAAAGGGAAGGGGCTGGAAGTGGTGATAACCCTGGGCACCGCCTTCGGGAGCGCAATCTTCCAGGACGGTGAGCTGGCGGTGCACCTGGAACTGGCGCACCACCCCTGCCACAACGGCAAGACCTACAGCGAGTACGTCGGTGAGGCGGCCCGCCAAAAGGTTGGCGACAAGCGCTGGAATCGCCGAGTTCTGCGCTCGGTCGAGTTGGTCCGCGCTCTACTCTTCTTCGATCACCTCTACGTCGGGGGTGGCAACTCAACTCACGTCAAGATCGCGCTCGGGGACGAGGTCACCCTGGTCGACAATTCCGCCGGCCTGCTGGGCGGAATCAAGCTCTGGCAGACGAACGGGAGAGTTCGCGCCTAGCTTTCGATAGACTGAGCCCGGCCAGGGAGGCATTGCTGTCCGCCGGCTGCCCCCGCAGCCCGTTCGCGCCAGCGCCTGAGGTACTTGTCATGTCTTCGCCGTTAACTCCCGCTCGGCCCCGGATTCTGGTGGCCGATCCGATCGCTGAGGACGGTGTCGAGCGGCTCCGGGCGGCGGGCGATGTCGAGGTGGCTCTCAAGCTCACCGAGGACCAGCTGGTGGAGCGGGTCGCCCCCTTCCAGGCTCTGGTGGTGCGCAGCGAAACCAAAGTGACCGCCCGGGTGATCGCGGCGGGTTCCGAGCTTCGAGTCATCGGCCGAGCTGGAGTCGGCGTCGACAACATCGACGTCGAGGCGGCCAGCGCCAGCGGGGTTCTCGTGGTCAACGCTCCCACCGGAAACACGGTGGCCGCCGCCGAGCACACCCTGGCTCTGATGCTGGCCCTGGCCCGCAACGTGGCCCGCGGCGACGCCACCCTCCGGGCCGGGCAGTGGGAGCGTTCCAAGTTGGTGGGCGGCGAACTTCGGGGCAAGACTCTGGCGGTTGTGGGACTCGGCAAGATCGGCACCGAGGTGGCTCGGATGGCCCAGGGACTGCAAATGCGAGTCGTCGCCTTCGATCCCTTGGTCTCCCAGGAGCGGGCCGAACAGCTCGGCGTAGAACTGCTCTCGCTGGAGGATGCCTTGGTCCAAGCGGACGTGCTCACTGTCCACACCCCCCTCAGCGACGCCACCCGGGGCCTGATCGGAGCCCAGCAGCTGGCCCGGCTGCCCAAGGGGGCGAGAGTTCTCAACGTCGGCCGGGGCGGCATCATCGACGAGGCAGCTCTGGCGGCAGCGGTGCACGACGGCCACCTAGCCGGCGCCGCCGTCGACGTCTTCACCAAGGAGCCGCCGCTGCCAGATAACCCCTTGCTTCAGGAGCCCGGAATCCTGCTAACCCCGCACCTCGGTGCGTCAACCGTTGAAGCGCAGCTCTCCGTGGCCACGGATGTCGCTGACCAGATAGCCCAGGTGCTGGCCGGCCAACCTGCTCGGTGGGCGGTCAACGCCCCCGCCATTCCTCCGGAAGAGGCTGGGGTGATCGTGCCCTACCAGACTTTGGCGGCCAAGATGGGCAGTCTCTACGCTCAGTTGGGTGGCGGCCGGATCCGCCGCGTGGAGATGGTTTGCCGAGGTGAGCTGGCTGCACTCCAGCCGGGTTCCCTGACTGCCGAGGCTCTCGGCGGCATCCTCCGCACCTTCACGCAGGATCGGGTTACCGCAGTGAACGCCCGCGCCGTCGCTCGCCAGCATGGCATCGAGATCGCTGAGCAGCGGGGATCCGGTCCCAGCGCCTGGTCCAGCTCGCTGGTGCTCAGGGTCGACGGCGACGGACCGGCGGAGATCGAGGGGACGACAGCTGGGGGCGAGTCGCGCATCGTCCGGCTGGACGGGCTTCCCATCGATCTCGTGCCCCAGGGACTGTTCCTGTTCTTCGGACATCAGGATCGGCCCGGCTTGATAGGGGCGATCGGCCAGTTGCTCGGCGAGGCCAATGTCAACATCGCCGAGATGCGCGTCGGCAGGGATGCTCCGCGGGGCCGGGCGGTAACCGCCGTCAAAGTCGACGAGACGGTGGACTCGGCACTGGCCCAGAGACTGCGCGCCATCGATGGCGTGAGCGACCTTCACCTGGTCGAGCTCTAGCACGCATGGCTGAGGTCTCCGCCTTCCGGGGCATTCACTACCAGCCGGGCGTAGTTCCCCTGGAGTCGGTGCTGGCCCCTCCCTACGACGTGATCAGCCCGGAACTGCAACTCGACCTCTACTCCCGGGCCATGCAGAACGTGGTTCGGATCGAACTGGGGCGGGACTTCGAGGGTGACATTCCCGGCCAGCGTGATCGTTACACCCGGGCCGCTGACCATCTCCACGCCTGGTTGCTGGAGGGGGTTTTGGCCCAGGACGACCAGCCCTCGATCTACGTTCACCGCCACTCGTTCCGGCCGCCCGGCGGAGGCGGACCCCGGGAGCGCTTGGGTTGCTTCGTGGGGGTCGAGCCGGTCGCCCACGAGCGCGGCGAGGTCCTGCGCCATGAGTTGACCATGACAGCACCGAGGGAGGACCGTCTCCGGCTGCTCCAGGCCACCAAGACGCAGACCTCGCCGGTCTTCCTGCTCTACGAGAACTGCGCCGAGGTCACCCGCGAGCTGGAAACCGTGAGCGCTGGCGGCGCCCCTTTCGCCGAGGCTGTCGTAGAGGGCGAGTACGGCTCGGAGCGCCATCAGCTCTGGCGGGTTTCCAACCCCGAAGTTGTCCACCGCGTTGCCGGTGCCCTGAGCCGGACTCGACTTTTCATCGCCGACGGCCATCACCGCTATGAGACTGCGCTCACCCTTGGGCTCCCTTGGATCCTGGCCTTGGTCTCCCCCCTCGACGCCACCGGCAACGTGATTCTGCCGACCCACCGGGTGGTTCCGGAGGTAGCCGCCACGATCGAGGAACTTGGACTTGCGCTGGCTAGCAGAGGCTGGCGGGTGGAGCCGGTGCCGGACTTGAGCCAGGCCCTGGCTGGCTTGGCCGCACTTAGCCAGGCGGCCCACGCGGTCGCCGTCGTGGGCGCCACCGGCATGCTGCTGGCGAGCCGCGCCCGCGCGGCGTCAGAGGACAGCAGTCCGCGCCTTGGGCTGGATGTGTCAGTACTCGAAACTGAGATCCTGCAGCCGGT
>PLDE01000210.1 GCA_003135035.1 Candidatus Dormiibacterota bacterium
GGGCTGGCGGGTACCCAGCAGGTTGAGATTGGGTCCATGCAGCACCAGGACCTTCACCGGGGCGTCTCTGCCAAAGCTGCCGAAACCTCGCGCTCCGAGTCGGCCCCCGCATCGGGGTGGGCGAGAACCTCCCAAAGGGGTGCCAGAGCCACCTCGAGCTCAAGCCCACTGACGAGAACGGCCCCTCCTGGAGTCGGCACCACAAATGCTGGCACCCCGGCGCGCCGCTTCTTGTCAAGCAGGAGCGCGGAGCGGACTCGCTCGCGAGCAACAGCCGGCATCTCCTCGAGCAGGCCAAGCTTGCTGAGCACCTCTCTCAGCTGGGTGGAGAACTCTGCCGGCGTGAGTCCGAGGCGCGCGCCCAGCGTGGCCGCTGCGAGGAGGCCGACGGCCACCGCCCGACCATGGGGGATGACGTAGTCGCTCGCAGCTTCCAGCCCATGGGCATAGGTATGACCCAGGTTGAGCGACTGGCGCAGCCCTAAGTCCTCGGGGTCCGCGCTGACGTAGGCCGCCTTGATGCGCACCGCCTGCTCGATCATCCAATCGAGATGGGCAGGCAGCCCCGGCCGCTGCGATCTACTTCCAACGATGGCATCCAGCGCCAGCGGCGACGCCAGGGCCGCGCTCTTGACCACCTCGGCGAGACCGTCGCGGGCCACCCGGTCGGGAAGGGTCGCCAGTACGGTCGGATCGCAGATGACCAGCCGGGGATGGTGGAAGGCCCCCACCGAATTCTTGGCTCCCTCACGATCTATCGCCACCTTGCCGCCGATAGCCGCGTCGACCATGGCCAGGATGGTCGTGGGCACGGTGACCCAGGCCACCCCCCGCAACCAGGTGGCGGCGGCGAAACCGATGGCGTCCAGGGCCGCTCCCCCTCCCACCGCAACGACGACGTCACCACGGTCGATAGCCAGCTCCTGGAAGTGATCCCAGAGCGCGGTCACGGCCAGAATCCCCTTCGCCTGCTCCCCCGATCGCACCGTCAGTGCGGCCACCTGGCGACCTCCGGAGCGAAGTTGCTCCGCGACCCTGGCGCCAGCGCTCTCGAGGACCGCCTCGTCGCAGACGAGCACCACCCGGGCGGCTCGGGGAAGCTGGGTAGAGAGCAGCTCATCGAGACGGCTCAGGCTGTCGTCCCCGACACGCACCAGGTACTCGCCGTCCGGACCTCGGACGGTCAATCGGGAGGTCTTGCCGTCGGCCTCGGCCAGGTAGCGGTCGATTACCGCGCCGGCGACTTCAGAGATCGTCTTGCCACCGGTGTCGAGCGCAGGTCCGAGGGCAGCGTAGGCGGGCTCGCGTTCAGCCAAGAGTTCCCGGATGCTTTCCCGGGGTGCCTCGGCCAGCAGAGGCCGAGACGACGCGTCGCCGAGCCGGCGCTCGATTTCCTCCGGTCGAGCCGTGAGCAGCTGAGCTACCCCCGCCTCGGCGAGTGGACCCAAATCTGGCTGCAGCACTGCCCCTCCGCCCACCGCGATCACAGTTCCGGAGAGACGGCGGGCCTCGCGCAGAAGCTTGGCCTCGATCTCCCGGAAGCGCGCTTCTCCCAGATTCCGGAACGCCTCAGGCAGGGTCATGCCCAAGCGCCCTGCGGCCACCGCGTCGAGGTCGACGAAGGGCATCGCCAGCCGCTCGGCCACCAGCGCTCCAGCCGAAGTCTTCCCGGTTGCACTGAAGCCGGCCAGTAGCAGATTGGGGCGACCGGGAGCTAAGTCGGGGGCGAGGAGACGCTCCTGTCTCAACCTCTCACCCCGGGAATGGGATTGGCGCTTGCCTCCCGGAAGCCGGCCAGGTCGAGATCCAAGCGGTCCCCACCGAAGCGCTCGAGCAGGCTCTGGGCCAAGACCCACGCCAGCATTGCCTCCCCCACCACCGCCGCCGCTGGGACGGCACAGATGTCGGAGCGAATGTAGGGGGGATCGGCGGCGAGGCCGGTGCGAAGGTCGACCGACTGAGCCGGGGCCCGGGTCGACGAGAGCGGCTTCATGGCGGCCCGGATCACGATCGGCTGACCGTTGCTCATCCCCCCTTCCACGCCTCCGGCAAAGTTGGAGCCCCGGACCAGCTTGTCAGGGGATCCCAGGATGGCATCCTGGCCTTCAGTTCCGGTCCGCGTCGCCAACTCGAACCCGGGCCCGATCTCAACCCCCTTGATGGCGGGAATGGAGCAGATCGCCTGCGCCAGGCGACCGTCCAGGCGGAGATCCCAGTGGGTGTAGGAGCCCAGTCCGATGGGGACCCCAGGCGCGAAGACGACAAAGGTTCCCCCCAGAGTCTGGCGGTCGTCCCGGGCCCGGTCGATGGCGGCGACCATGCGGTCGGATGCGGCCGGATCGGGACAGCGGACAGGGTCCGCCTCAGCCGCCGCCGCCAGTTCCCGGAGTGATTCCGCAGTGAAACGGCCGAGATCGATGGGCATCTCAGCCGCGCCGATTGCCACCACAAAGCTTCCCAGGCTGATCCCAAATTCCTTCAAGAAGGGACGGATCACGGCGGCCGCCGCCACCCGGGCGGCTGTCTCGCGGGCGCTGGCCCGTTCCCGGACCACTCGGAAGTCGGAGTGGCCGTGCTTGGTGGCCCCGGCCAGATCGGCGTGGCCGGGACGGGGGGTGGTCAGGGGAACCGGGGCGGAGGGCTGATTGGCGAAGTCGCGGTTGACGATCCTCAGCGCCAGGGGCGCCCCGGTGGTGCGTGATCCGGACACGCCACTGACGATCTCGGCGTGATCGTGCTCGATCTTGGTAGAACGAACTCCTCGCCCGTAGCCGCCGCGGCGGCGCTCGAGCTGACCGTCGATCTCGTCGGAGTCGACCTCGACCCCGGCCGGAACCCCCTCCACGATCACCGCCAGCTCGGGTCCGTGCGACTCCCCGGCGGTCAGTAGGCGCAGGCTCACGCGATCACCTCCACCGCCCGATGGGCCGCCTGGCGCATCTCCGACCTCGGTGGCTCGATCCCGGTCCATGCCTGGAAGGAGAGCGCCCCCTGCTCCACCAGCATCTCGACGCCGTCAATCAAACAACATCCCTCCGCCCGGGCGCGCCGTCCCAGAGGGGTCGGGCGGGGCCAGTAGACGAGATCAAAAACGGTGACTTCGGGGGCCAGTGGGACTTGGTCGGGTAAGGGCGACAGGTGGGCATAGCCGGCTCCACCGAGGAGAGTGGCGTTGACCAAGAGGTCGGCGCCGACCAGGGCTTCGGCAAGCACGGCGGTCCCATCGCCCTGAAAGACGACAGCTCCGGGGCCGACCGGGGCCAGGTCACGCTCCAGGGAGCGCCCTTGGAGCTGATTGCGGCCCACGACCAGGACCTCAACCCCGGCCCCCTGCAGAGCTCTGGCCACCGCCCGGGCCGCCCCGCCCGTGCCCATCAGGACGGCCAGGTGGGGGAAAGTAGTTCCGGCCTGGTGCAGGGCGGCCAGGAAGCCGGCACCGTCAGTGGAATCTCCGAATGCTCCATCAGTGCCAAAGGTCACCGTGTTGACCGAGGTGCAGAGTTGAGCGGTCGGACTCAAGGCGTCGGCCAGGCGGGCCGCCGCCTGCTTGTGCGGACTGGTGACGTTGATTCCCAGGAATCTCTGGGAGAGACCGGGCCAAGCGCGCTCCAGTTCTCCCTCCGGCACCGCCACCAGGCGATAGTGCCAGTCGAGGTCGAGCGCGGCAAAGGCCGCGCTCTGAATCGCGGGGGACAAGCTATGGGACACAGGATCACCCACCAGGGCCACCTCAACCATCAGGAGATGGCCCTGAGGATCTGCTCGAAGCCGGGGAAGGAGTCGGCCACAAACTCGGCCCCCTGGACCTCGACCGCACCATCGCTGACCAGCCCCGCCAAACTGAAGGTCATCGCCAATCTATGATCCAAAAGCGCATCGCAGCGACAACCCTGGAGTGCTCGTGGGCCATGCACGACGAATCCATCCGAAAGCTCGTCGGCGTCAGCTCCCAGAGCTCGCAGGCCCGCGATCAGCCCGGAGATACGGTCGCTCTCCTTGACGCGCAGCTCGCCGGCGCCGCGCACTTGGCTGGTCCCGTCAGCGCTGGTGGCGAGCAGGCCCAGCAGGGGTAGCTCATCGATCAGGGCAGGCACCTCAGCGGGTCCGATCTGGAATGGCTGGAGAGGAGCCCAGCGGACGCGAATGTCCGCCACCGGTTCGGGCCCGGCGTCGCCCTCCTGAGGGTCGAAGTCGACGGTTCCACCCATTCTCTGCAGGACGTCGAAGAAGCCGATCCGGCCGGGGTTGATCGAGACCGACTCAAGGACCAGATCGGACCCCGGCACCAGGGCGGCGGCGGCGGCCAGGAC
>PLDE01000047.1 GCA_003135035.1 Candidatus Dormiibacterota bacterium
TGTAGGTCGACAAAGCCAGGCAGGACCAGCCCCGACTCAACCGCCAGTACCGTGCCCTCCGGAGCATCGCGCTGCTCCACCACGTCGACGATCGTATTGCCATCTACAACGACCGCCGCGTTTTCCCTGATCCGCGCTCCCGATCTAGTCTCTTCGACGATCCACCTTCCCTGGATAATCGTGAGGCCACCCGCCATCAGCCCCATACCCCAGGGCGATAGCCGTCGATCGAGAGAGGTCGCCGGCATGAAATACCTAGCATCCTGGTGCAGCTAACATCCGAGGCGCGATCCGTCCGCGCACCATCTCTCCATCTCCAGGAGCTCCTAAGAGCTTGCCGTTCTCCATGACTACCTTGCCCCTGAGTACAGTGAGCGAGGGCCAGGCCTCGACGGTCCAGCCCTCCCAGACCGAGTAGTCGGTCTCATGAAGGTCGGACATCTGGATCGCTCTAGGAGCACTGGGCTGTAGGAGTGCGATATCAGCGTCGCTTCCGACAGCAATCGCTCCTTTCTGCGGATAGACCCCCATGATCTTGGCCGCATTTGCGGAGGTGAGGTCGACGAATCGCTCCAGCGACAGGTGCCGCCTGATCACAGCCTCCGTATACATCACACCCAGGCGAACTTCTACTCCGGCGTGCCCGCCCGTGACGTCATCGACCGTCTCCCCGCGAATCTTGGTTGCCAGGGTAGTGCACAACTCGTCAGTCGCGATCGTGCTAAGACTGCCATCCATCAGCCCACCCCAGAGCGCGAGGCGATCGTCTTCACTCTTCAGTGAGGGGTACGTGTGATAGATCTGCCCGTTTGGCCGAGCATAGTCGTCGGAGTTAAAGGAGACGTAATGCTGAAGCGTCTCGCCGTACACGGGAAGGCTCCTAGCCCGCGCGTCGCGGACTGCCCGCACGCCCTCACGAGCGCTCACGTGCATGAGGTATATCGCCGCTTCAGTGTGCTCGGCGAGCCCGATGATCCGCTGAAAAGACAGTGCCTCTGATAGCTGGTTGTGGGCGAGATGTATGTTGGTGTATCCCCACTGATCAGCTTCAGCCAGCTTTTTATATGAGTACATTACGATATCGTCGTCCTCGGCATGCACACATAGCAGCCCACCGTTCGCACCGGTTCTTTCGAGTATCGCCCACACGTACCCGAGGTCGGTCTTCTGGGGAGGCCGGCTCGGCGTCGTATTTGTCATCCACACTTTGAACGTCGGATGTCCCGCCGAGATAGCATCTGGGATTTCGTTGAGTACGCTCGTGGGAATCTCGCCTTTGAACGTCCCATGGAGTGCATAGTCCGTGTAGGACTTCTCCCAGTCGGCTTGTTTTCCTGCGAAGGTGTCGGCTAGCGTTAGGCCCGGTTCCCAGATGGCAAAGTCGATCAGCATGGTCGTTCCGCCATGGATAGCCGCCAGACTCACTCGTTCTGCGTCGAAACACCGGATGCCTTCCCGGGCCGCGGTCGGCACCAGCCACGAAGTGTGAACATGTGGGTCGATACCCCCTGGGATTGCGATGGTCCCGGTGCCACTAACCGATTTCTCGGCCCTCTGATCCAAGCCGCCGGGGCTAGTTAGGGCCGCAACCTTGCCGTCTTTGATTCCGATGTCCCACTGGCCGGCGCCTGAAGGTGTCACGACGGTCGCGCCGGTAATCGACAAATCCAACATGGTCCAGTTAATCCCCCGATTGAAAGCGGTGTGGCCGGGTAACGGTCCAGAGGGCGGGTTGTGCGGGGGCGTTCGAGCTCACTTGAAGTACCAGTATTGCGGCTGGATATTAAGAGTTGATGGCTGCGGGATTACACCTTTCAGACTCGAAGACACTTCCGAAATTTGCCAGGCGACCTCTGGCATCCACAAGTTGGGAAGATCCTTGGCCAGGTACAACTCATATGCATGCATCCCGCCTAAACCGGGGTCCTCCACCGACGCCAGCACATTCTTATCATTGGTCGGATTGTCGTATTCGCCCACGTTGTATCCACCACTCGTCGCAAAGTTAACCTCTCCGCTGGGATAGTACGACGGGTTCCAGACGAGTGGCGACGCGTAGATCAGCTGCCAAGAGCAACCATCCCCTGTTGACTTGTCGCAAGGCGCGAGAGTGGCTTCGAGCGAGGCGAATGGTAGCGACGTGGCCGTGAGGTCCACTCCAGCCTTTCGGAATGTGGATGTCATGACCTCAGCTAGCTGGGTTGAGGTTGGCTGTCCGCTCGGATATTGGAAGTGGAGAGTCAGCGGAGTCCCAGTGGCGATCCCAGCGCCGCACTCGGTCGGGCCCAAGCCCGCTCGCTGGCACTGGTACGTGCCGGAGGAATTGCGTGTCCAACCGTGGGTCGACAAGAGCTTGTCGGCAGCCGACGGGCTGTACGGATATGGGTTCTTCAACTCTGCATTCGTCAAAAACGCGCTCGGCGGCGTGGCTGGCACCGGTCCGTAGCTCGGATTGGCGAATCCCTTGAAGATCTTCTGGGAGTACTGCTTTTGGTCGAGCAAGTGCTGCAGCGCCTGGCGAACGTAAAGCTGGCTGAGTATGGGACCAGCGCTTGCGGTGTTGCCATAGTTGATAAAGATCATGTTGAACTCCCAAGCCGACCAGCCAGCCGTAACGAGGCTATGCCGCTTCATCTCGGACATTAGTGAGCTATCTTCGAATGGCAGGTAACCGTAGTCCACGCTCCCAGATAGAAGGGCGTTGAGTTCTGATGCATCGCTCGTGTAGGGCAGGAACTCCAGCGTATCGATGCGCGGCTTCTGCGGCCCAGAGTAGCGGGTGTTCTTCGTCATGATCGCTTCATTGGTAGCCGAGGCGTAGGACTCCAGCCTGTATGGCCCATCGACCACCTTCCAAAGAGGGTTGGTCGTGTAAGTACTCAGAGTGGTGGCTTGCTTCAGCAAGAAGTTCCAAACAGCTTGGGCTCCAGTCGTGGTCTCGTCGTAGTTACCGACCGCTCCGGTCATCGACTCCCGGTCCCAGACGTGCTGGGGAATAGGAAAGATCTGCGCGAGTTCGGTATTGGTAATCCACGCTTGGTTGTACACCCGATTGAACGTGATAGAGCATTCAGTCGGGTTGATGATCTGGAACGACGAGATATTTGTGGGCCAATAGCCAGGAACGTATCCGCCCCACGCGCTCGGGGTTCCCGCCATCAGGTTAATCGAGAATTGGATATCCCTGCACGTGACGGGATAGCCATCGGACCACAGCCACTTCTTTAGATGCAGAGTGACTGTCTTGCCCCCGTTCGTGAACACCGGTAGTTTCGCGATACTGTCCCGCTCGTCGAGGGCGGGGTTTGTTCCTTTCCCGTACCAATATAGCGAAGGATACATCTGGGGGATGAAATAGGCAGTGTTATTGAAGCTAAAATATTGGCCTGGGGTTATGGGAATGATGAAATCTGGTCCCTGGCCAACAGGCATGGCCACAGTAACTGTCGAGTTTTTCGCCAACACGGGTTGCGCCGCAGCGGCGCACACAGTTAAAAGGAGCGCTATGCCCGCTAACACCACCGTAAGTATCGTTCGCCTTGGAGTCGGTCGGCCCTGATTCACGATATGGACCCTCCTCTGGGCTCGTCAGCTGTGGGACAATTAGCGCGTGGTCTCATCAAAATGGTCTGCGGGGTGTGCAGGCACCCCTAAGAGAGGTCGTGCCAGCGGTGGAGTCTGCAGCCACAGCAGTTGGGCAGGCGCCACCGATTCGTTGTAGACGGCGTGTGGCACCTCGGACGCGAGGTGAAGACTATCGCCCTGGCCAAGGACGTACATGCTCCCTTCAACCACGCAGGTGACGCTGCCTGACACAACGAGCAGAAACTCCTCTCCGTGGTGCGCGGCAGGATCCGTCGGAGCGCTCTGAGGGTCAAGCGTGAGGAGCATCGGCTCCAACTGGAGTCCGGGACCGCCAGGCGAGAGCAGCCGGTAGGTCCGTCCTGGACTCATGATCGTCCCGAAGTGGCGACGGATGCCCCGAGCGATATGTGGTCCTAGAGCAGGCGGCGGAAGAGTGGCATCCGCGGCAAAGAATGCGGTCGGCGAAACCGCCAGGGCGGTGGCCACACGGAGGAGCGAAGTCAGCGCCATTGAAGCCTGACCGCGTTCGACCAGCGACAGAAAACTGGCGGAGAGTTGGGCCTTCTCGCCGAGACTGCGCAAGCTAAGTCCGGCGTCGAGTCGGAGACGACGAACGCGTGCACCCAGTGTGGCTCGGTCATCCAGGGCCAGCGAGTCCCGTTCTGGGGCATCGATCGGCGCACTCGTGGGTTGGCGCTCGACCTTGTTCCTGCCAGGAGTCGAGGTGATGGACGGCACCCCGCGGATGCTACTGGCCGAGCACGCCGGTGTCAACCAGGGTTAAATGAAAACCACACAGGTGGTTAATGCTCGAAGTCAAGATCGAACAGCTGTGCAGAATCTTCGCCCATGCGTTGAATAGGCCTGCACAACCGTTCGCGGAAGATCGAGCTGGGGAGTGGGTCGTGTTCGGCTGTAGCATCAGGCTCGCGCTATCGTTCCCTAGGGCCCCTAGGCGCCCAGCGCCTCCCGCCCTAGGCCGCTCATGGGGCCACCTGGTCGGGCCCGGCGTCGTGGGTGGGGCGG
>PLDE01000131.1 GCA_003135035.1 Candidatus Dormiibacterota bacterium
GGTCAGTTTGAATTACCCCGATTTGAGATCGCCAGTAGACTAGGGCCATGCCGAAGCGGTCAAGAATGCCAGCCGACCTCAACCGACTCGCAGCCTCGATCGTAGCTGGGGCCACCGATCCCGACCACGACCCCTACCGAGGCAAGAACCCGGCCGCCGTGGAGCTGGGGAGGCTTGGGGGCAAGAAGGCCGATTGATCGTCAAGCGCCGGAGTTGATCGCCCGTCTCGCATCCTTCATGAGAAGCAACAGGTGAAACGGATCTGTAGGGCTCGGCTCAAAGGTAGCCAAGTGAAGATAGAAGGATCGCGCTTCCTCGTTCTCCGCGTGGATCAGTAAGGCCCGGACTCCCACCTCTTCGGCAATCCCAGCCACGCGCCGTATGGCGTCCATCACGAGCGCCCTGCCTAGCCCAGTTCCTTGCGCTGAGTGATCAACGCCCAATCGAGCGAGGAGTATCACGGGAATCGGATACTGCCCGGTGCCCGCGACAATCCGACTAGGCGCCTCGTCCCGCGCAACCTCGCCAGCCGCGAGCGCGTAGTAGCCGACTACTTGCATCTCATTCAATCGACTCACGACAAATACACGAGCCGTACCGGCGTGATCGGCATTGAGAGCGTACCGCTGAAGCCAGAGAGTTTGCTCGGCGGATCCGCAGTCGAAGACCGTTGCGTCGTGCAAGCGGGTCAGGCGCTCGACGGACCCGTAGATGCCCAGAGTCGATCCCCTTCAGCCCTCTAGTACGCTCGGCCCTCCGAGGAGATCCCGCAGACCTCGCACGTCCTGAGCAGGTCGGTCTAAGGCCGTCAGAAAGTCATTCCACGCACTACGGCCCAACCTAAACGTCTGGCGATCCGCAAGGACTCCTTCGGCCGCCCTCGTGGCATGCGAAAGCACAAACTCCGACAGCGAGACCCCGGTAGTCTGGCTGGCAGCTAGCAAGAGATCCCTTTGATCGCTGGTTGTACGCAAAGCCAGCCGCTCGGTGCGACTAACCGAGCCACGCCTGGCTACCACTGAGCGTAGCTTTGTGGGCACCTTAGTCCTCCTGTGTACGCACAACGTTAGCACAGGCAAAGCCCTTTGTGTGCTATTTCGCGCCAGATCGCATGACAGGAAGTGCTTGGACCGGTCCTACCACCTCAGCGGTTCTGTCTGCAATCGAGCACAAGATCGTTTTGAACTCAACTGAGCAGACGCGGGTGCTGGTGCTGAACCAGGTGGAGGCAGGGGTGCTGATCGCAGCCCAGCTGGGACAACTCCTGGGACCGGCGGAACGCCAGCAGAGATGGCTGACGGCGAGCTACCGGCGAAAGGGTTCCTTGCCTTGGCTCAGGACGACCGCTGCAAGCGGCCGGTGAACGCGGTGGGTCTGGAATCAGATGGCCACCCCGACCGCCCGACTCACCGCGATTGCAGCCACGGCCAGACCAGATATCACCGTGATCAGATGGGTCACGGTCCAAAGCGCAGCCCTCGTCTAGCAGCTCAGTACGTCGGCACGCGGTGTAGTGACCCCGAAAACGACCACTTATTGAATGGTCGGCCAGCTTCCCCTTGGGCTGTGGCCGCTAGCGCAGCTGCCCACCAGCTGGTGCCGGGGACCCAGCGGATCGGGAACAAGCGCCCCGAACCGATCCTGGGGCTGGCGCCATAGCTCCCGAGCGGAGTTCCACGCCCGCGCCGACTCGCGATCTTCCGTCTGCCGCCGTGCCGTGTACTTCTCCGCCGCATATAAGTTCATCACCTACACATATTAGCATATGGCTATATACCTGTCACGGTTCTTCTAGATGACCTCCAGCTACGCACCCCGACTACGATCGTTGGTCGACTTGGTTCATGGCGAAGGCTCTGAATGTGATATAGTCGCATGGCTATGCCTCCCGTCGATGAGAGTTCCGAGCTCACCAAGCCGCGGCCAAGCGTCGAACCTTCAGCTCCAATGGAGTTGCTGTGGCTAGGGCACCAGATACTCAACCGGCAACCCGGGGTTTCGGACCGGTTTGATGTGCTCGGTGCCGAGAGGACCGAGCAAATTGCGGAGCGGCTGCGCTCGTTTTGGGGCGACGGGGTCAGCGGCGGTGCTGGCGAGTTGGTGGTCCTAGCCGACTATGCTGGCCTGCTGTTCGCTCAGAGCCTGGACGCAATCCTCGACGACCTTCCGAGGTCGGCTGAGGATCTGTCCCGAGTCGGCCTCAGCGCCGAGTCTCCGACCGACCGTCGCCACTTCATCGAGCGGCTGACCCGCCTCCAGCAGGAGCCGGAAGTTTGGCGTCGGTATGCGGCCGTCCTGCGCGACCTATGGGAACCGATGCGCCCAGAGTGGGAGTCTAAGGGGCTTCCCGAGGTGCTCGGTGTCAGCAAGCGAACCGCGCAGCGGCTCGACCTCGGAGCACCTCTCCAGGAGGTGGTACCGGCGCTTGCCGCGGTAAGCAGGAAGAAGGCGGAATGGCGAACGCTTATTGACGACGCGGCGGAGACCGGGCGGCTAGTTCTGACCCCGGCTTACTTCGGCAGCAGTTGGAGCCTATGGGACCTTCCTGACCACGTCGTCGTGAGCTTCAGCGGTAATGCAGACCCGCTGGCGGATGCAAAGAGCAGCGGTCAACGGCTGGCACCGAGGCTGCGCGCCCTCGGAGACCCGACTCGGCTTTCGATATTGCTCTACTTGGCTGAGCGGGCGACCAGCGTGGGCGAGGTGGCGCGCCGATTTGAACTGGCACAACCCACGGTTAGCGCTCACTTGCGAGCCCTCCGGGACGCGGGTCTGGTGACCGGCACGCGGTCCGCTGGCCGAACCGTCTACCAAGTGGACCAGGCTCGACTGGCGCACCTGCTGCAGGACCTCGCCGAGTCTTCGGGAGTCGTTCTCAGCAGCTGATCCGTCTGTCGTAGCAGGCGAAGCTGGATGCCTTGAGCGCCACGGCTGGGACCTGAGACAAGGCGAGTCCGGCGACAGTCCAGTCGGAGGGAACCACCGGGGTCTACCAGGCCGGTTCCTCGAGGCCCTGGACGATGGCTCGCACGGACGCCCGATGATGCTCCAGAAAGTGCATCAGCGGCCGCCGTTATTCGTCGATCTCGGGGGCCACGGCGGCCGTTTAGCGAAGCTGGTCAAGGTCGTGGGAGACAGGCCCTGATTCTCCAAGACTGCCGCCGCTCCTGGCCCAAGGTCGGTGCCTGGGGAATGCCCGGCGTGCGCGAACAGACACCGAAACCCCGCTGGGGAGACGGCGCGAGACGTCCTGAGCGATCGACGAGCCGCCACCTCCAGAACGTCGATGGCATACTGGCTGCCATGGCCATCTCCGACCCCAAGGCTGATCTTCACAAGTACCTTCAGCAGGCGCGGGACGACCTCCTCTGGAAGCTTGACGGTCTCTCCGAGTACAACGTCCGCCGGCCAATGGTCGCGACCGGGACGAACCTACTGGGGCTGGTCAAGCACGTGGCGAGTGTGGAGGCGGGCTACTTCGGTGAAACCTTCGGGCGACCGTCCGGCGAGGCGCTGCCCTGGCTAGATCCGGACGCCGAGCCTAACGCAGACATGTGGGCCACCGCCGAGCAGTCGCGAGAGGAGATCATCGGCCTCTACCGAAGGGTTTGGAAGAACTCTGATGCCACCATCGAGGCGTTAGCCCTCAACGACACCGGCCATGTGCCCTGGTGGCCACCCGAGCACAACGAGGTCACTCTGAACCGGATCCTGGTGCACATGATCGCCGAGACTAACCGCCACGCGGGCCATGCCGACATACTCCGCGAGCTCATCGACGGTGAAGTCGGCTGGCGGGCAGGCGACGGCAACCTGCCGGAGGTCGATAAGAAGTGGTGGCAAAGCTACCGGATCCGCCTAGAGGAAGTGGCTCGTCAGGCCGGTCAGGGGTGAGTCAGACACCGGCGACGGGTCGCTCTTCTGACCGGTAGGGCCCCGTTTCTTACCGGTCAGCTCCCTCCATTCAGCCTAGCCGTAGCTCCCATAGACTGACGCGCGAGCCGCGGTCATTAGACCCCAAGACCGCGCTCCCTGAGCAAACCCTGTTACGCCATCCAAGCGGTTTCCAAGCCCGTCGTGGATAAGCTCGCGCCTAGTGGATAATGGCAGGCTTTCCGGGCGACAGATGTGAGCCCGGTTGCAAGCGGGGGGTGAGCACCACGGATGGGGTGACGGCGAGGGCCAAGAGCGCAACCGACTTGTCTCGCTCTGGTCCCAATTCAGCTTGTCGACAGGGCGAGCGGTGAGTGAGACAGGCCGGGTCGGGGCCTTGGCAACCCGCCCGGGAAGGCATTTCCGGCTCGGTGCCCTTGGCGATGTCAGCCTGCTGCTGACGGTCACATTGGCGCTGGGCTTCGCCTTCTGGCCGGCCACCCCCACGGTTCTGGCCGCCTCGGCGGTGACCATCACCACCCCCAGCTCCGCCAGTTCCCCGCCCAACGCCACCGTCGGGAGCAGTTACTCCTTCGCTCTGAACGCCAGCGGTGGGGATGGACAGTACACCTGGTCGATTGCGAGCGGGGGGCTGCCGCCGGGTCTGGCTCTGAGCACGTCAGGAGTGATCTCCGGGACGCCGACGGTGGTCAGCAAGAACGGCACCTTCGTCGCCGCGGTCCGAAGTGGCGGAGAGGCAGCCAGCCAAGCCTTCACGATTTGGGCCAATCCCGCGCCACCTTCGCCGTTCGGACCGGGCTACTGCGTCAGCTTCGGGGCCGGCCACATCTCCGCTGCGGCGGCCGCCAATCTCCCCAACTTTGATGGCGTTTATGCCTGCGGCCCCTACTACACGCCGGCGGCGGGCACGCCCTACGACGAGGACGGGAACACCTCCTTTCAATGCGTCGAGCTGTCGGCTCGATTCCTCTCCGCCATCTACGGGATCACGCTCGGATTCGGCAAGAGCTACCAGGGCAATTCGGTCAACGGCTGGAACCTGGTGGCCTACATCGGCTCCAAGTACGGAATTCCCATCGGGGAGCCGGGCGCGAACAGTAACGTGCCCCAACCCGGGGACATCATGAGCTTTGGACCAGGCGGCGTGACCGGCTCGGCAGGGCACACCGCCGTGGTGATCAAGTCGAACCCGGGTTCCTTCGTGATCATGAGCGAGAACATGAGCAACGCCATCCAGGACGGAACGTCAGGAGAGCAACTGGTCTACGTCAACGGTGAGCACCCGAGCTCAGTGGAGTTCGCCCGCTCGCTGTCTGGGGGTTACACCGGAGTCTGGACCACCGCCTCCTGGCTGGAACTGGCTGGCACCGTGCCGACGCCGACCGCCAGCGCCAACGCCCTGCCAACTCCGGCGGTAAGCCCACCCCAGACGGCGCGGATCTTCGAGATCACCACGGCGAGCACCCCCACCGTCCCACCCAACGCGACCGTGGGCCGGCCCTACTCCTTCACCCTCGCGGCGACCGCCGGCTTCGAGGGGCCTTACCTCTGGTCCCTGGCCAAGGGGAGCCTTCCTCCCGGTCTGACCCTGCGCAAAGACGGTGTCATTTCCGGCACCCCGAGAGCGGTCAGTCGCGGCCGCCCGGTCACCGTGGCGGTGAGCGACGCTTCCTCCCGCAAGGCGGAGAAGGACTTCACCATCTGGGC
>PLDE01000199.1 GCA_003135035.1 Candidatus Dormiibacterota bacterium
GTTGGGGTTGTCCAGCATCGCTTGGGTGACGCCATTGAGGCCAAGGCCGGCCGTGCGAGACGTAGGACTGTCATTGGATAGGTTCTGCTCGGGGAAGGCGCTCGGTGCAGCGGGGTTGCCGATACTGAACGGGGTGATGCTGGCAGAGGGAATTAGTGGACCGCCCGCCACACGAGTTGATGCGATTCCCTGCGCCAGCAGAACGGTCCCGTGGGGAACTGATGCAAGTCGTGCAACCGTGGGCAGCAGCGCAGGATCCGACGTTGTCGGGACATTCAGCCAAACCCCAGGTTCGACATGCAGGCCGCTCTGCAAGTTCGAGTCGCTGACCTGCTGTAGATATCGCAGTCCGGCCATCAACAGGTCCGGCTGGAGGAGCCCTCGGTTGGGGATCTCCCCCGGAATCAGTTCGAATTCAAGAGTCTCTGCGGTGACGTTGATGTCAAGGAAGTGATCGTTCCCGGAGGAGGGCTGGGTGGGCCGCCAGATGATGTTCAGGCCCGTGCCCGACCAGGTGCCGACAAGTCCCTCCAACAGTCCCAGGGAACCGTTAGGGCCGGGAGGCGGCGCGGGCACCGGTGTCGGCTGCGGGGTTGGAGTCGGGACCGGCGGGGTAGGTGAGTATGAGAAGCCTGGATTGAGTTCCATGGGCACAACTCCGGAGAACGGCGGATGACACTTATCCGAACCGAACGGACGTTCCCATCATACGGCTTAATCTCGGTGCGGTTTGGAAGCAACGGCCGAGCTTCCGTCACTTCTAACTACCCCGCCGCAACTTACCGGATCTGGCGGGTGGGGCGCGCGCGGGCCCGCTCTCCCCGGGCCGGTGAGAGCGCCCGGGACAGGTGCTCGGTGGGGCCCCTTGGCTGAGCCCGGGTCCCACCGCCCGAGGTACCCTGGCTGNNCCAGGTGCAGCCCCCGGCCAGATTGAGCATGATCGGCCGAGCACCAGTCCCCATGCCGCCCGGGCTGTGGCAGCCGAACAGACCCCGGGCTACTCTTTGGCCTCGATGGTCACAGTAATGCGCTTCGGGGATCCGAGCTTTGCGTGAGCCTGCTTCTGGAGGTAGAGCGTGCCCACGAGTGGGGTGCCGGGATGATCGGCTGGCTGACCCGCCCCGTCCTCGGCGAACCGCACGGTGTTCTTGGTCTCTCGCTCAAGGGTGAAGTTGATCTGCATCGGGTCCTCCAACGGTGGAGGTAACACCGAGTGCCCCTCCGAAACGGGGGTCCCCTCGCCGGGACCGCGCGCTTTCTAGAGTAGCGCCCGTCAACTTCTCCAGAGGGGCTCCCATTCAGACGAATGGGGTCAACCAATCAGCATGTTGAGAGGTTGGACGACTACCAGCGGCGCGAATTTAGGTTGCCGGATCGGGCAGCCGCTCGGTGAGCTACTGAAAAGGGTGCCAGTAACTGGACACGTACAGCTTCTGGACGCCATGCGCTAGCCGACATCGATGCCCGTCTCGGCTGCGGTGGTGGAAGCGAGCGGGGGAAGATTCGGCGGCCCGCGCCAAGGTGGTGTTGGCATGAGTGAGGTGGCCGAGATCGGGGCGTTCGTCAACGCTCACTCGGGAGTTCCCACCGGAGCCTGCCCACCCGTCGCCCCCCGAGCCCGGAGCAGATCGAGGCTTTTGGAGACGAAACTGGGGATATCATCCGGCTGACGCGACGTCACCAGGTTGCGGTCCACCACGACCGGCTCGTCGACCACCTCGGCGTCGGTGTAGCGGAGGTCTCCCTGGATGGTTCGCCAGGCGGTCAGCCTGCGGCCACCGACGACGCCTGCGCTGAGCAGGAGCTGGGGACCGTGGCAGATGGCGAGCACCGGCTTATCCTCTGCCATGAATGCCTTCACGAACTCAACCATCTCGGTGCTCGCGCGCAGATGGTCGGGGGAGTTGCCCCCGGGCAGGAAGAGCGCGTCGAACTGCTCCGGGCGGACCTCCGCGATGCCCCGGTCCGTGGCCACTGAGACCCGGCCCCGGTAGCCCTTCAGCTCCTGACCGGCTTTGAATCCGACTACCGTGACCTCGTGGCCGGCGGCCCGGAACTGATCGTACGGGTCCTGGAACTCCGAGTCCTCGAAGCCTTGGTCAAGCAGGCAGACGATCTTCACTGTCATCCCTCCATGGATGCTTGGGCAGGCGGTTCTTGGAGATTACCTGCCAGATTTTAACAGCGGACGGCGCCATGCCCTTGTCCTCAGCGCGAGTACGCGGTCCGGCGGCGAGGGTGACTGCGCGTCCGCGCCTCGAACTCGGCAGAGCGCCGGTCCCGGTAGGCGGCGGCCTTCTTCTCGATCTCCAGAGTTGGGCTATCTGCGGGAGTCAGCTCAGATACGATCGTGCGGGCGACCTCCTGGATTCGCTTGGCGCTGGCTGCCAGAGTGGCCGTGGGTCCATCGACGGTGTTCCCGCCCCAGCCAGTGAGGTACGCGAAGGAATAGGCCCCAGTCTCCAAGCCCTTCTCCCCACAGACCAGATAGGCCACGCTCTCGGCCTCTACCTCCGCCTGGGCGCGAGTCCCGCTGAACTCCGAACCGTGCAGGATGCCGTGCCCCAGCTCATGGGCAAAAGTCTTGGCCCGGTGCGCGGGCGAAAGTTTCTCGGCCAGCCTGATCCGCTTCAACTCCTGAGAGCAGTCCCCATTGCGGTCATCCGGGAACGTCACCGTCTCCACGCTGAAGCCCCTGCGCTCAGCCGCCGCGTCCAGGCCGGCCAGGATTCCGTCAGGGGGCATGCCCTCAAGCGGTGACGCAGTGTAGTTGGCCGGGAGGGGGTCGCCCCCGGTCTGCGAGATGTCGAAGACCTTGCCCTTGAGCATGAAGCCGCGAACCTGGTACACGAGCCGCTTCTTGACATCTCCGCCCGTGCTCTCGGGGGGCTGTGCCCCAGTGGCGTTCGGATCGGAAGGCTCTCCCGTAGCCTCCCCTCCTCCATCGGGCATCTTCAGCTTCGCTTCCACAGTCGAGCCGATGGGGACCAGGATGCGAAGAGCGTGTTCGCCCTTCTTCACCCGGCGCCCCAGGGCATTCCAGGTGGTCATCGACTGCACCAGCTCGAAGTCCGGCTTCTGGCACCAGATCAGGAGGGTGTTGTGGAGGCTATACCGCCAGAGCAGTCGCTGCGCGCGAAGGTACTTGAGGTATTCCGGCGCAGAGGTCAGCTGGGAGATCTTCGCCTGGAGCTCATGCCACTTGTCGGGCTCCTGGGCGAAGGCGTGGGGTACCTCCGAGGCCCGCACTTTCTCCGCTTGGGTATAGAGGTTCTCAATTGCCATGCGTCCAGGGTAGACAACTGGCAATGACACAGATGCGACAGTGTCGAGCGAACACTACCCCTATAGTGAGCCTCGAGCCGTGGAGAGCCCTACTGGCGAGAGGTGCGGCCGGTACGAGTCCGAGTTCTGGAGGTTGCTCGGCGCGGGGGCGGTGTCCCAGCGCCAGGCTTTCTCAGGTCCCGGGTCAATCCCTCGGCACGGTCCCCTTCCTCAAAGAGACCCTGCTCCATCTGCTCCAGAAACAGCCAGATCTCCTCGCAGACGGCGTGGGCCTCCTTGTAGAGCCTGACCAAGCGGCCAGACCCTGACATGATCCCGCGGAACGGGATGTCAGACTCAGACCTAACCAACGGTAGGCTCCTCGTAATCTGGCCTAGCTTCACCGGGGGCTGCTGCGCCCGGGAACCCTTGGCCCGCGGCCTTACAACGGAACCGTCCTGGAGCAGAACCGGCATCCGGGCGCTCACCTTTCGGCCACCGGGATGACGGGGCTGGGCCGAGTCCGCCGCCCTTGGAGAGGCGCCAGTCTGCGACCTAGACCTAGTTGCGCTGGGCTTGATGCTAGTCCTGGACGGCATCTTTGATTCTCCTTGGGATGTACCGTTTCCATGCATCCCGATTATTAGCGGTGGGGATGATATATGAGCCCCGCACATTTTGGGCACGAATCAGAAACCAGTTCGCGCCGACCGAGGACAGTTTACATATGGAGGGGGTGCGGGGCAAGCAACGCCATCGGCTCTATGCGACCCCATACCCCCAGTGAACT
>PLDE01000039.1 GCA_003135035.1 Candidatus Dormiibacterota bacterium
TTTTCTGAGCCTCCTCACCCCAGGGTTCTGGCGAGGAAGAGATCCGGCCCCGGTCAGCAAGGTGCGAGGCAGTGCGCAGGGCATTCCAGGCCATCACCTTGCTGTGGACGTAGTCCTGCTGTTCGCCCCTGACCTCCCAGATTCCGTGATCGGGAAGCCGCCACCGAGATCTGGCTGCGTCGGCGAGGGCCGGCACCTGCAAGAGAAGCTCAGGCGGGCAGGAGCCAGTTCGTTCAAGTTCACCGGCAAGACGAACAACCTCGCCCAGCGTGTCGAGTTGCGCCTGTCCCGCAGCTCCCTTGCCGATCCGGACTGGGGCGTCAGCATAGCCGCTGAGCTGGGCAACCAAGTGCTCAGGAGGAAGGTGGCCCCCAGAAAGGCGCTGTACCGGTCGCGCCGTCTCCGGCTGACCGCGCAGAAGCCTGGCCAGCCCTCGCGCCACCGCGTCAGCCTCAGGAAGAGCCCCCGCATGCGTCAGGGCTATCCCCGCGTCCGCACAATCTCGCAGCCAGGCGTACCTGTAGTCCCAAGCCCTCTCACTTGCGTGCCATTGGGGGATCGACGTGGTCGGAGAGGTCACCAGGAGCCCGGAGGCTCGGTCCTGAAGCCCGCGCAGGGTAAGTAGAGATCGGTCGACGGTCTCAGCGGCCCGCAGTGGGGCCCTGTTTCGCAGGGCGGCCAGAGCCGGCCGCTGATGTAACTCCTCCAGCCAGGCTTGGTCTTCGGCTACCGCTGCCTCCAGAAGTCGGCGCGTCTGGCGAGCAGCCTGAGCAGGCGACTCCGAGGCCAGTTCCAGAAGCGGGACAGGCCCCCATCTTTCCCGGAGCGCCCAACCAGACCACCAGGCCCTCGTGCCCCACCTCGGCCCGCAGTTCGCCGCCCGATGCCGCTAGCGACGTGCTGACGATCAGAGCGAGCGGTCCGCCAGGTCCGTCCTCTAAGCGGCCGAGCGCCAGCCTTGCCCCCCCGGTGCCAGCGTCCAGCCGGAACCGCCACTCGCCAGGGGATCGGTCAGCGCGATGCGGGCGGTGCTCGACGCCGCGCCGTCCACCTGCCAAACCAGGACGCTGCCTTGGGCGCCGTCATCGAGTAGCCCGCAGCGAAGACGCATCCCGTTGGCCGCAGCGGAGGTGGGCACGCGAGAGGCTGGGTGCCAGACGGCCGCGCCGATCTGCCCGGCGGCGGGGGCTACCGTTACCGACCCGCTACGCCTTGGATCGAGAAGCGCCGCCAGGCAAGGGGAGCTGTCGAAGCCCGGCCAGCACAGGAAATCGCAGCCGCCAGCGGAGTTCAGCAGTGCCGCACTGCGTCCATCCGCGAGGCAGAAGTAGTCCTTGAGAGGTCGGTCTTGCGAGGTTACCACTGCGGTGTCTGTCTTCCGGGCCCTCGAACTCACGTCCTCAGGCTAGCCAGCCGGCCGGCCGCTGGTCTAGTTGGTGCCTTGAAGCAGCGCCCCGATCTGGGCGATCTTGCTGGCCCAGCTGGGGTCGCTGGCGTAATCAACACTCATCCCCGCCGGGGTCGGCCCGTGGTAGTACTGGCCCGTCGCCACGGTGCCGGCCTGGCCACCGTAGTTGGCAACTTGCGAGCCAGGTGGCGTCAGGTAGTAGACGGACACGAACCAGGACACGTAGGAGATGCAATCCTGGTCACTGGTGAAGGTCTCTCCGTCCACGTAGGGGTTGGCGTCGTAGGCCTCGAAGCCGAAGAGGTTGTGCTTCTGGGTGTAGAGGGAGGAGGTGCCCCAGCCCGTCTCCAGGACAGCGTCGGCAACCAAGTAGATGGCGCTGACTCCGTTCTGCTGTTCGGCTTGAGCAAAGTAACCAGCGTCGGACTCGAGAGGAGTGCCTTCCAGGAAGTCCTGGATCTGTTGCACTGACACCCCACTGGCCAGGGTCAGGTTGGTGTTCACGCTGAAGGGGCCGCCGGTTTGCGACGGCGGTGCCGGAGAACCGGGAGTCGGTGTGGGCACGTTGGGAGTCGTAGTAGGCGTCGAAGTGGGCGCGGGAGACGAGGCGGGAAGCGGGGCTCCCTGAATCACCGGCTGCTCCGCGGCTTCGGTCGCTTGGAACTCCGCCACGAGCTCCTCAGCCTTGAGCCGGGACTCGGTCGCCTCCTCCTGCTGCAGTTCTTGTTCGAGCTGGGCTTCGCTGGCCTGCTTCTGGTGAACGCTCTGGGCTAAGCGAACCAGCAGCAGGCGCTGTGACTGGGTGAGCTGAGCCATCGCGATCTGGGTATTTAGGGCGCTGTTGAAGTCTGGACTTGCCAGGATGGAGAGGAACCCGTCGGGAGCTCCGGTGTACTCCTCGGAGATCAGACCGGCCAGCTGATGGCGCTCCTGCCCGGTTTCGGCCTTGTCCTTGGCGATCGTCTCGCGCGCCGTCTGCACCTCGGCGCCAAGAGTGGCCAAGTCCGCCTTGGCCTTGGTGACCAGGCCCGACAGGGTGGCCGGAGACTGGCTCGGGGGGCCGGAGTTGGCCCTAACCCAGGGCGCACTGGTGCCGGCGATCAAAGCCAGCGCAGCGGCGCCGGTGATCGTCGTCGCAACAGCAGTCTGCCCCCAGTGCCTGGCGATGCCCACTGAAGAAGCATTCTTTGCCCGACTGGTCAGATCTGATCTCGCGTCGCAGCCCCGCCGCCGGCCCGTGACCGGAACTGAAGGGGTCGTTGCGCGGGAGCCCTAGACTCAGCCTGTGGAAGCCGAACGCCCGGCGAGACTAGTTCTCGCCGAGGATGAGCCTATGATCGGCCGGATCCTGGAATTCAAACTCAAGATGGAGGGGCATGACCTCGTCTGGGTGAGGACCGCCGCCGAGGCCGAGGCTGCAGTCCGGAAGGGAGACGTGGACCTGCTCCTCTGTGACATCAGCCTCGAGGAAGACGGCCGAGAACTCTGTCGACGTCTAATTGCTGAGGGTCTGGAACCGCCCTCCGGGATCGTTCTCATGCCCGAGCAAAGGGACCCCGTTGGTCGTGATCGAGCCCTGGCGGCGGGCGCCCGCGAGGTGATCTCCAAGCCCTTCAAGCCCACGGTGGTCGCCGCCACC
>PLDE01000064.1 GCA_003135035.1 Candidatus Dormiibacterota bacterium
CGATCAGGGCCACCCCCAGAGCCCCCACCACATCGCTGGCTCCGACCACGTCAGCGATGGCCCCGGCCAGCAGCAGGGGAACGGCGATGGCGAGGTTGATGGCCAAAAAGGCGCCGCCGAAGATCTTGCCCCGAGTCGCCTCCTCGGTCGCCTCCTGGATCATGGTCAAACAGGGGATCAGGACCCCTCCCAGGCCGATTCCGAAGACCACCGCCAGGGTTATCGCCAGAGGAACCAGAGCGGAGTCGACGTGCAGGCGATCGAGGATTGGGGGCAGGACACCGAGGACGATCATGGCCACGCCGGCTATGCCCAGGCCCCTGGTCACCGTGCCCGGTCCCGCTCCCTGGGAACTGGCTCGGCGGCTCAAGACGGTGCCCGCTACCACCATGCCGATGGTGGCNNATGGCCAGCGCCAGCGTCAGCATGGCGAAGGCGAAGGGCAGGATGGGGCTGACCCTGACCACGTTCCAGGTCTCGCGGATCTCGGTCCAGGTGCTCCGCCAGGGAGCCCGCATCGCCTTGCCGCCTACGGCACCCGGGGCGGCCAGCTTGGGCTTGATCAGCCAGATCGCGCCGGCGGCTACCGCGAACAGCCCGGCGCCGAAGTAGTAGGGGCCCTCGAGTCCGAGCATCCCCTGGGCCACCGAGGCGAGCGGGACGGAGAGCACGATGGTGACGATGATGGTGATGGTGAAGAGCGAGGTGGCGGCAGCCAGATCACGGCGCTTGACCAGGCTCGGGATGCTGGCCGCCTCGGCGGGGGCGAAGAGCTGGCCCACCCCGGCGAAGACGAAGGTGATCACGTAGAGGGGCAGAACCTGGTGCTGAGCCACGCCGGTGAGCTCCAGCAAGGGCACCCCTAGGACCATCACCCCCCGGGAGAGATTGGTCCAGATCATGAGCGTCTTCTTGTCGTAGCGGTCGGCGAAGATTCCCGCCGGGATCGAGAGAAAGACGGCGGGGATGGTGTAGGCCAAGAGCAGGGCGGCATCGCTCACGTAAAGGTGAGTCAGCGAGTAGATGGAGAGCAGGAGGGAGAAGGCGAAGAACTTGTCCCCCAGTTGGGCCGCCACCTGAGCGCCCCAGAGAAGCCGAAAGTCCCGACCGCTGAGGGCCTCTCGAAAGCCAGTCGGACCCGACTCCACGGCCGCCTCGGCGGATGACCCCGGAGGGGCCTCGACCGGCATGGCGGCGAATATATCACCCGATCCGAGCGGATCTGTCGCGAACCGCTGAAATCAGCAGTCGCCACTCCTCCAGGTCAAGACTTCCGGGGCGTCGAACCGGGTCGATGTTGATGGACTGGAGGAAGGCCAGCGCCTCCGCCGGGGTGATCCCCAAAGAGCGGGCCAGTCCGTGATGGAGTTGCTTGCGGCGAGCCTGGAACATGGGCCGGGCCAGGTCGGCCAGTTCCTGGGCCAGCAGAGGATCCGCTCCCTGCCTAGGGCGAACCGAGATCAGGCTGCTGTAGACCTGAGGCGAGGGCCAGAAGCTCTCGGGGGCCACGTCGAACTCGATCTCGACCTCGGCCACGGCCCGCAGGGCCAGCGTCGCCAAAGACCAGTCCCCTTGAGCGGCGGCGAGGCGCCGGCCGACCTCGCGCTGGACCAAGAGGTGGCAGGCCTGGGCCGCGGGCGTCCAGCCGAGAAGATGCGGGAGCAAAGCGCCGGTTATCTGGTAGGGCAGGTTGCCGAGCACGGTGGGGGCCGTCAGGCCAAGTTGGTCCGGTGTCACCTGGAGGATGTCCGCCTCGATCACCGTGAGCTTGGGGTAGTGGCTGGCCAGAAGACCCAGCGCCGCGACGCAGCGGGGATCGAGCTCGACCCCGACAACCCCCAGGCCTCGCTCGAGCAGCCCCTGGGTTAGCGCGCCCAAGCCGGGGCCAATCTCGAGGACGAGCTCGGCGTCGCCGGCGCTGGCGACGATGGCGTCGCGGACCTCGTGATCGATCAGGAAGTTCTGGCCCATCTCCCGCCGCGGGCTGATACCGAAGCGCCGGGCCACCGCTCGTGCCGTGCTCACTGAACAGAGGTCGGGGACGCTCAAGCAGGAGGCATCCGCAGGGCGCGCCGGGCGTTCTCGCTGGTGACCGCCGAGAGAGACTCCAGGCAGTCTCCGCGGAGGACGGCCAGCCACTGCGCGGTAGCTCGCACCATGGCCGGCTGGCTGCTCCGGCCTCGCTGTGGTTCCGGGGCGAGGAAGGGAGCATCGGTCTCGACCAGAAGCAACTCCGCCGGAACGACGCGGGCGGCATCCTGCAGCTCAAGCGCCGACTTGAAGGTGACGTTGCCCGCGAAGGAGCAGTAGAGCCCGCGATCAGCGGCCTGCTCGGCGAAGGCCCGATCGCCACTGAAGCAGTGCAGGATGCCGAGCACCGAGGGCGCGGCGTCGAGAAGTTTGAGCAGATCGGCGTGAGCCTGACGCTGGTGAATCACCACCGGTTTGTCCAGCTCGGCGGCGAGTTCGAGCATGCTGGCAAACATCTCTCGCTGGACCGCCTGGGGAGTTTCCCGATGGCCCGGGCGGAAGAAGTAGTCGAGGCCGACCTCCCCCACCGCCAGCGCCTTGGGATGAGCCAGGAGCTGGCGCATCTCGGCCAGCTCCTCCGGAGAGGGCGGGGCCGGGTTGCTCGGATGCCAGCCCACCGTGAAGTAGATCTCTCTGAACTCCTCGGCCAGGGCACAGCCGGCCCGACTCTCGCCCAGGTCATCACCGCTGGTGACGATCTGATGGACTCCCGCCTCATGGCCGCGGGCGACGACCTCGGCAACCGGGATCCCCCGCTCCGCCACCACGTCCAGGTGGCAGTGCGAGTCGATCAGGTCGACCTCGCGCTCAGCCACCCGGGCCGGCCTTCTTGTTGGGTGGGGCCTCGACCACGACGGTGCACTCCCCCCGCGGGGGCTCGGCGCGGAACCGCAAAGCGAGCTCGGCGGCGGTGCCCAGATACCAGGTCTCGTGCAATTTGGAGATTTCCCGGGCCACCGCCACGGTTCGGTCCCCGATCACCTCGGCAGCCCACTCCAGGGTGGCGGCCAGGCGGTGGGGCGACTCGTGAAAAACCAAAGCCCAGCTCTCCGAAGCCTGGAGGAGTTTCTGGCTGCGGGACTTGGTCCGCGGCAGAAAGCCCAGAAAGAGGAAGCGGTCCGCTCGCAGGCCGCTGGCCGAGACGGCCGCCGCAAGGGCCGAGGGTCCGGGAATGGCCACCACCTGGAAACCCGCCTCACGGGCGGCCGCCACCAAGCGCCGGCCGGGGTCGCTGATGGCGGGAGTTCCGGCGTCCGAGACCAGGGCCACGTCGCCGCTCCGCAGCTGCTCCAACACCAGCGGGATGCGCCGCTCCTCCTGCTCCCCGGGCAGAGATATGAGCCGGGCTCGCTCCGGCCTGCCCTTGAGCAGACTCCCGCTCCGCCGAGTGTCCTCAGCGACGACCAAGGCAACTTGGCCGAGAATCTCGGCCGCCCTCGGGGAGAGATCCGAGAGGTTGCCAATCGGGGTCGCCACCACGTAGAGGACTCCCGCCATGGAGGACTCAGTGACCCCAGTCGCGGGGATAGCGAAAGTCCTGGCCGACGCTCCGACCCGACAGCTTGGCGATCAAGGGCGGTTGCCGCTTGAACTGGGAGTTGCGCACCCGATCCCAGATCACCTGCACCAGAGCAGGGTCCAGGCCCAGGCTGGCGATCTCGCCGGGGGGCCGGCGCTCGTCGATGAGGTGATAGAGGATCTGATCGGCCTCGGCGTAGGTGAAGCCCAGGTCCGACTCGTCGGACTGGCCCTCGAAGAGGTCGGCCGAGGGCGCCTTCTCCAGGATTCGCTGAGGCAGGCCCAGATGGCGGGCGAGCTGGTAGATCTGCGTCTTGTAGAGATCCCCAAGAGGATTGAGGGCATGGGCGCCGTCACCCCAGAGGGTGCTGTAGCCCAAGAGCAACTCGGACTTGTTGCTGGTGCCCAGCACCAGCGCCGACCGGGTGGCGGAGATGTCGTAGGCGATGCTCATCCGCTCCCGAGCCATCTTGTTGCCCCGCCGGGTCGCATCTGCGTCGGGGAATCTCTCGAAGTAGGCGTCGATCTGAGGACTGATCTCGATGACCAGGAGTTCGATGCCCAGCTGCTCCGCGATCAGCTGGGCATCTTCCAGGCTGCTGGCGCTGCTCTGCCGGTAGGGCATGGCCAACCCGGTCACCGCCTCCTTGCCCAATGCCGTGACCGCGATCTGGGCCGAGAGCGCCGAGTCGACCCCGCCCGAGACAGCGACCACGACGCCCCGGGAGCCGACCTTGAGGACCTCGTCGCGGACGAAGCTGGTGACAATGGCCGACACCAGCTCCTCGTTGATGGAGAGGTCAGTCATCGCTGCTGAGGCCGAGCTGGCGCTGGACCACGTCGATGCGCTCGTCGCGGAGAAGCGGGAAGGCGATCCGAGCCCGGCGCAGATGGCCGCGGTCCAGCTCCGCGTGGAGCACCCCCGGGGAGTCGTCGAGGGGCCCGGCCAGGATCAGCCCGTCCGGACCCAGGAGCCGGCTCCCGCCCCAGAAGTGAAAGCCGTCCTCGAAGCCAACGCGATTGCAGTAGGCAGCGAAGACGGTGAAGAGCTCGGCGTAGGTGCGCAGCATCGCCCCGTAAGAGCCGGCGCTGCCCAGCTCCCCCTCCCCGCTCCCGACGCCGCGCCCGGGGCTGGCCGAGGGGCAAAGGAGCAGGTCCACCCCGGCCCGGCTCAGCAGGTAGGCCGAGCTGGGATGCCAGAGGTCCTCACAGACGAGGATGCCGACCCGCCAGCTGGCACCGCCGGCGAGCGGCAGGTCGGTCGCCAGGAACTGGTCGCCGGGAGCCAGGTGGCGCTGCTCGTCGAAGATGCCGTAGGTGGGCAGGTAGACCTTGCGGTGGACGTGGCGCACGGAACCGTCCGAGATCAGCACGGCCGCGTTGTAGAAGTTGAACTGATCTGACTCGAGGATCAGACCGACCAGGGCAGCGCCCCTGCCGGTCGCCTCGATGAGCTTGGCCAGCTCGGGGCCGTCAAGCCTGACCGCCGTCTCCGGAGTGAGGTCCTTGAGGAAGTAACCGGTCAGGCTCAGCTCGGGCAGAACCACCAGGTCGGTGCCCGCCGCCACCTCAGCCGAGATCTTCTCGCAGCACCACTCGAGATTGGCCTGAAGATCACCCAGCACCGGTTGGTGCTGGACCAGACCCAGCCTGACCGGCCTGGTGCCGGCCACCACTAGCGGACCACCGCGGCTGGCATCTCGCCCCGCAGGAAGGCACCGATCAGCGGAGCCAACTCCTCCGCTGGCTCGTAGAGGAAGGCGGCCTTGGGCAGGGCCCGCACGAACTCCTCGCCATATTTCCGTTCCAAGATCCGAGGATCGCAGATCACCACCGCCCCCCGGTCACCGTGGCGACGGACCAGGCGCCCGAAACCTTGCTTGAGTCGGAGCACGGCCTCGGGCAAGGAGAGCTGGGAGAAGGAGTCCGAGCGTCCTCGCGCCCGCGCCTGGAAGATGGGATCGGTAGGCACCGGGAAGGGCAGCTTGTCGATGACCACGCACTGGAGTACGTCGCCGGGCAGGTCGATACCCTCCCAGAAGCTGTTGGTGCCGAGCAGCACGGTTCGTGGCTCGCGGCGGAAGTTGCGCAGGACCTGGTTGCGGGTTCCATCCAGACCCTGGCCCAAGACGGCGATTCCCTGGCCCTGGAGCAGGGCACGAAGCTGGCCGTGCACCTCGCGCAGGGAGCGGTAGCCGGTGAAGAGGACCAGGGTCCGGCCCCCCAACTCGGCAGCTATCTCCGCTACCACCTGAGCCACCACCCGGGCATGCTGGGGATCCTCGTGCCCGGGCATCCCCGAAGGCAGGCAGCAGAGCGACTGGCGCAGGTAGTCGAAGGGCGAGTCGAGGACCAGCTCCTGGGCGTCCTCGAGCCCGAGCCGGTCGCGCAGATACTGGAACGACCCGGCGACCGCCATGGTCGCCGAGGTGAGCACCACCGTCTCGCAGCGGTCGAAGAGGTGCTCCCGCAGGGAGGTGGCCACTTCTGCGGGGGCCGTGCGCAGCACGGCCCGGTCACCTCGCTCCACCTCCACCCAGGCCACCTGGCTCCCGCTCCCAGCCTCGGCCAGAGCGCCGGCATCGCCTTCCAGATTGGCCAGCGAACTGCTGACCACCCGAGCCATCCCGGCCAGGGCCTCGGCGGCGACCCAGCACTCGCGAGCGCCGTTGTCCGGCTGCGGCCAGATGGTGGTCTGGACGTTGCCCAGGTCGGCGGCGGTGTGCAGGGCGGAACTCGCCTGGCGAAGCGACCGGCCCAGCCGGAGCACCGACCGCCAAGTCCGCTCCCAGGCCTCGGCTCCGGTCACCCGCTGGTCGAGAACGACGAACGAGGGAGCCCGGACCTCGAGGTTGACCGTCTCCGCGCCCACCAGTTGGCGGAGCTCCGAGAAGGCGGCGGTCGCCGCCTGGCGCAGCCCCTTGAGAGCCCGATTGACCTCGACGTCGCCGAAATCGGGGATGCGGTCGGTGACCGCCAGAATCGCCCCCACCCCCAGGCGTTCTCCCTGGGATTGAGTGGCGGCTTCCTCCAGGTGATGGGCCTCGTCGATGATCAGGTGGTGGAACTCGGGCAGCACCGCCCCCCCGCTGTCGGCATCGGCCAGGAGCAGGGCATGGTTGACGATCACCAGGTCCGCCTCCCGGGCCGCCACTCGGGCCTTGACCATGAAGCAGCGGCCGTCTCGCCAGTTGTGACAGGCGGGACCTAGACAGTCGTCGACCGTGGAACCAACCTTCTCCCAGAACTCCGGCTCTCGACCCGCCAGGCGCAGCTCGGCCCGGTCGCCGACCTGGCTCTGATAGGCCCAGATCAAAGCGCGGACCCTGAAGCGCACCTCGTCGGGATCGCGCCGGCGCCCGAACGAGCCCGCTGCCAACCAGCGCTCCAGGCGGCGCAGGCTGAGGTAGTTGCCCCTGCCCTTCAGCACCGCGGCCCCAACCGGCAGAGGGCGCGCGGCCGCCAGCGCCGGCAGGTCCTTGGCCAGCAGCTGCTCCTGAAGGGTGATGGTGTGGGTAGAGATCACGACCCGCTCCAAGCGTCTGGCCGCCCACTCCCTGGCGGGCAGCAGGTACGCAAGCG
>PLDE01000025.1 GCA_003135035.1 Candidatus Dormiibacterota bacterium
GCTTGAGGTCGCGGTGCACGACCCCGCGCTTGTGCGCAAAGCGCGCCGCGCGCAGCACCTGCTCGGTCAGCTCGATCGCGCGTTCGGGCGTCAGCGGAGCTTCCTCGCGGACGATCTGGTCGAGCGAGCGGCCCTCCAGCAGCTCCATCGCGATGTAGTAGGTGCCGTTCCACTCGCCGCGGTCGTAGACGCTGACGATGTTGGCGTGCGAGAGCGAAGCCGCACTCGAGGCCTCGCGCCGGAAGCGCTCAACGAACTCGGCGTCCTGCGCAAAGCGCTCGTGCAGCAGCTTGACGGCGACGCGCCGTCCTAGCTGGAGGTCCTCGGCGCAGTAGACGTCGGCCATGCCGCCCGAGCCGACGCGGGAGACGACGCGGTAGCGCTCGTCGATGATCGTGCCTGCTGTGATCTGGAACGTCATCGTGCTCCCACGAGAGACTGTAAGACCTCCCGGGCGATCGGGGCCGCGGCCGAGGCGCCGTAGTCGTAGGTCTTCTCGACGACGACCGCAACCGCGATGTCCTTGCCGGGCGCGAACGCGATGAACCACGCGTCGTTGGGAGAGTTGGTGCTGTTGCCGAGCTCGGCGGTGCCGGTCTTGCCGGCCAACTCCCCTTTCCAGGTTGGCCAGATGCGTGCCTCGGAGGCGTCGGCGCCGGGGTCGTCGATCACCCCCACCATCATCTTGGCCAAGGTGGCGGCGGTCTGCGTCGAGACCACCCGCCGGGTCACCGGTTTGATCACCTTGGTGGGCTTGCCGCCCCCGGAAATCGAGGTGACCACGTGGGGCTGGACCCAGACCCCGCCGTTGGCGATGGCGTTGACGGCCGCCAGCATCTCGATGGGGGTGACCACCACGCCCTGCCCGAAGGCCGAGGTCGCCAGTTGCAGGGTCGTCTCCTGGGAGAGTGCGGGCAGCGGCTGGCTCTCTTCGCCGGCCAGGTCGATTCCGGTCGGCTTGCCGATCCCGAAGTCCTCCATGGTCTGGTAGAAGGTCTTGGCCCCCTCCAGCTCCTCAACGTGGAGCGCTCCCACGTTGAGGGAGTTGTCGAGCACGTACTGGTAGGAAATCACCCCGTGGTAGACGTTGTCCCAGTCGTGGATCTGGACACCATCGACGGTGGCCGCCGCGGGCGTCTCATCGAAGGTTGCCGTCGGGGTGATGATGTTGTTCTGGAGAGCGCCGGCGAAGGTGACCACCTTCATCACGGAGCCGGGCTCGTAGAGGTTGGCAATCCCGGCATCCTGGAAGAGTGAGTCGTTTTCGCTGGTGTAGTCGTTGGCGTTGTACGAGGGGGAATCGGCCCAGGCGACAATCGCTCCGGTGTGCACGTTCATGACGATCATGGTCCCCGAGGCAGCCATGTCGGTCTTCACCTCGGCGGCTAAGTCCTGCTCCACCGTGGTCTGAATGCTGGCGTCGATGTCGGTGTTGAGGTTGCGCCCGTTGACCGCTGGTGTCTGCGGCTGGTCATTGAGAACGACAGCGTTTCCTTGGAGATCGTGAACAACCGACTCCTTGCCGGGATGACCGGCCAGGATGCTGTTGTAGTAGCCCTCCAGACCGTACTGGCCGATGCCATCGGAGTTGACGAAGCCGAGCAGGTTGGCCGCCAGCGTCGCGCCCGCTACCGCTCCCGGCCCATAGGTGCGCACCTGCAAGGGCAGGCTGCCAATCCCGGTCAAGTCGAGACGCTGGAGACTCGCCTCCACCGTCGGGCTCTGATCGTGGGCCAGATAGACGAATTCCAAGGGCTTGGAGAGCAGGCTGTCCAGGGCAGCGGTGGAGAGGTCGAGCACCGGAGCCAGCAAGGTCGCCTCCCGGAGCCGGGATTGGCCGGGGATTTCCCTGGGGTCGGCGAAGATGTCGTAGGCGACGGAGTTGCCGGCCAAGACCTGGCCGTCGTCGTCGAGGATCAGGCCCCGGGCGGCCGGAATGGTGACCGACTGCTCCTGCTGGGCCACCGCCGCTGCCGCCAGCTGCGCTCCCTGACTCAGCTGCAGGTCGACCAGCCGGGCCGCCATGCCGAGCAGGGCCACGATCAGAAAGACGGTCAAGCCGAGAACCCGGCGGCTCACGTGGGGCGTGGCACTCTTGGAGCGCTGAGTACCGGCCAGGTCAGCGGGGCGCCGCCGCGGTACCGGACTCGAACCGGTCCGAGGGTGGGAGCGGGACGCCACCTGCTCAGCCGCCCCGGAGGGCGAGAATCACCGGAGTAAGCGGATCAGTCTTGGTCGCTGGGGGGTTGATCACCGACCAGGTCGAGGGCGGCGCCATCGCCAGCCGGGTCGCCGACTGGGCCACCTGCCCGGCGCTCTGGACTTCCTGGAGCCGCTGCGCCTGACTCGCTTCGGTGTTGAGCAACTGCGCCTTGGCGGTGCGCAGAGAGGCGATCTGGTAGGTGAGAGCGGTGGCCTGGGCGGTCTGGGCTGCGTACATCACCCCCACCGCCACCAGCGCCGCCAAGGCGGGCAGCAACAGCCAGGCGACCAAGGAACGGGGCAGGCCGCGCTGGCGGGGATGAGCCGCAACCGCTTCCTCTTCATCGAAGGGCAGGTTGGGAATCCAGAGGCGGGGCTCGAGAGCAATGGTGGTCATCTGAGTTACTTCTGTAGTGGAAAGTTGAGAGGAACGAATGCGGTGACGGGAGACGACAGGAGGCCCGGGAAGAGCTTGCCTAGGGGCCGGGGCTAGGCAACCGGACGGCGACCCGCAGTTGGGCGGAGCGCGCGCGGGGGTTGCCGAGAACCTCTTCCGGGGTGGGCTTGACGGAGCGGCGCGTGAGAAGGGAGAGAGTGGCCCGATGGGCGCAGGTGCAGACCATTTGTTGGGACGGACAAACACAGTCTTTTGCTAGGACGTTGAGGGAGCGTTTAGTGGATCTGTGCTCGGACGGTTGGAAGGAGAGCGTCCCAATTCGCCCACCGGGCCGAAGAATTTGAATGGCAGCGACTAAGCCGCGTTCGAGCTCGCCGAGCTCGTCGTTGACAGCGACTCGAAGGGCCAAGAAGACCCGGGTCGCTGGATGAATGCGCTTGGGCCAGAACCGGCGAGGTACAGCCTGAGCGCAGATTTCCGCCAGCTGGGCGGTGCTGTTAATGGGCGCCTGCTGGCGCCGCGCGACGATGGCACGAGCAATCCGGCGTGACTGCCGCTCCTCGCCGAATTCCCCGAAGAGATCGGCCAGGTCGGTCTCACTGTAGCTGGCAATAATCTCAGCAGCGGTGGGGGTTTTTTCATCAGTCCCCATGCGCATATCGAGGGGTCCGTCATTTTGAAAGCTGAAGCCGCGCTGAGGGTCATCGAGCTGCAGCGAGGATATCCCCAGGTCCATGACCACGATGTCGGCTTGGATCTGCAGGCGGGCGGCGATCTGCTCCAGTTCCGAGAAACGACCAACCACCGCGGTGAAAGCGTCACCGAAGGCAGCGAAGCGATTTGCGGCCGAGGCGACAGCGGACGGGTCTCGATCTAATGCCAAGACCCGCCCGCCTGGGAGGACGCGATTTAGGAAAGCTGCAGACACCCCGCCGGCGCCCAGGGTGGCGTCGACCACGACCTGGCCCGGAACTGGAACGAGCAGCTCGAGCAGTTCGCTGACCATCACCGGTTGATGAGTGCCCGCGACGTGGCGAGCTGGCGCATCGACCCGCGCCAGCGGGCGCCGGGAGGTCCGAGACATGGTCCCCAGCATGACGCTCACGACGGCGTTTCCTCGCCGATCAAGGGGCGCATGCTGCCGGCCTTCTGGCTGACCACGGTCCGACGCATCGCCTCCCACTCTTCGGAGTCGAGAGGACCCGCCTGGACCTGGAAGCCCTGCTCAGAGTGAACCTCGACGACGTTGTTGATGCCGACGAAGACCACGTTGTCGGTGAGGTTGGCGTGCTGACGGAGGTGGGGCAAGAGCAGGATCCGCCCCTGGGCGTCCCAGCTGATCTCCTGGGAGGCAGCGTAGAGCCGCCGCAGGTAGCCGCTGTAGCCCGACTGGGCGATCGGGTCGTAGCGCAGTTCCGCGGTCATCGCCTCCCACTCGGGCTGCGGGTACATCAAGAGGTAGCCCGCCGGATGGCCGGTGACCCAGCCTCCCCGAAGCTCCTCACGGAAGCGAGCGGGGACGGCCACCCGGCCCCGTTCATCGAGGGAGTGATCGAAGCGTCCGAAGAACGCCATCTCGCCTCCCTGTCCCACCTGTCATCTTGGATGGCTCTCTTCCCTATTCACCACAATTCCCCCGAGTGGAGGTCTCGGGGACTGTATCACGCTCGAGTTCGCAGGTCAATCACATTGGAGAACTTGTTTACAAGATCGTAGCCAAGAAGGTGATCGTATTGGGTGAATCGTCCCTGAAATCGCACAGTTGCGTCACGGCCGGAACTCCAGGGGAAGTGGCGCAGGGGGGCGAACCCCCCTGCGGGGAGATGGAAGGCGGGCGGTAAGCCGAGTTCTGTGCCCCCTCGGGCCTCCCGCTCAGCGGGCTCCCCCCGAGGGGCGATGACCATCCATCTACGGCGGCGGTTACCCGCCGTCTCTAGCGACCCACCCGGGTGCTGCTGAGCGAGCCGCCCAGGGGTCCTTCACCCGCACCCTGCCGGGTCTTGCTCCAGGCGGGGTTTACCTGGCCAGCCGGTCACCCGGCTGCCGGTGGGCTCTTACCCCACCTTTTCACCGTTGCCAGCGCGGTCGCTGGCTGTGTATTTCTGTGGCACTCTCCCTGAGGTTTCCCTCGCCGGGGGTTACCCGGCGCCCTGCTCTGCGGAGCTCGGACTTTCCTCGACCGGGCCCGGCCCGGCCGCGGTCATCTGCCCGCCATCCGACGCCATCGTAGCGCCGCCCCGGACGGACCGATCAACCGTCTCGGGTCGTCTCGGCTGCCGGTTTCTGGCTCTGGCAGGCCTCCACGGCGAGCTGGTCGACCCGATTGTTGCCAACGTTGTCGCGGTGGCCGCGCACGTGGCGCCAAGCCAGAGCTGGGCCCAGGGAAGCGGTCAACTCATCAAGGGCGGGATAGAGATCGGTGTTGGCCTTGCGCTTCCAATGCTCGCTGAGCCAGCCGATCACGTTGCGGGAATCGGTATGCAGACGGAGCCCCTGGCCGGTTTGACGACGGCGCCGAAAGGCGGTCAGAGCCTCCCGGGCGGCGATCAGCTCCATCCGGTTGTTGGTCGTCAGCGGCTCGCCGCCGGCACCCTCTTCAGCAGCTGCGGGCCACTCGATCCGGTAGGCCCAACCGCCCGGGCCCGGGTTGCCGCTGCAGGCGCCGTCACAGTAGCCGTCCACCCACGCCGTGGCCAGCGGCGCTTCTCCGCTCAAAGTAAGAGGATCCGCTCGCAGTTCTCACAGGTCACCAGCTGGTCCTGGCGTGCCTCCTGGATCAGCCGCGACGGCAGCGGCAGCCGACAGCCGCTACAGGTACCTCCGGTCACCTTGGCCACCGCCGGTCGCCGCCGGGCAGCGGTGCGCTCATAGGTGCGCAGCTGGGGGGGCGTCAGCGTCTCCGCCAGCTGCGCCCGTTCGGCTTGCACGGACGAGATCTCCTCGGCCAGCTCGGGAGCCTGGAGGCGGTCGGCGGCACGCATCTGCTCCACCTCGCGCTCCCGCAGGGCCAGTTGGTCGACCACTTCGAGGAGTTCCGCCGACGTTTTCTCCTGGGTCGCCATCTGAGCCAGCTCGCTCTCCTCCAGCGCTTGCACCTTGCCCCGCAGCGTCTCCAGTTCATGCTGGCGCCGCTGCAGGTCCGCGGGGTGGCGGACGCTGCCGTCGTAGATCGCCTTCTCGTGGCTGCGGGCCCGACCCGCCAGCTCGGCCGCCTCCAGCTCCAGCTGCTTGAGCGCCGAGGCCTGGTGCTGACCGTCGCCTTCGAGACCCGCTCGGCGCTGCCGCAGCTGGCGCACGGTGGGATCGGTTTTGGCGCGCTGGCCGGCCTCCTCTTGCTCCAGCGCCAAGGCGGAGCGGCGAAGGTCGAGAGCCTCGATGGCAGCCAGAAGCTCGGCGACTTTCATGGTGGTGTCACCAGAAAGAGCTGGTAGAGATGGGCTTTCTCTGTCACCTGACGGTGGGCTCGGAGCACCCAGCCCACCGCTTCCAGCCAGTCGCGCAGACGCTCCGCGCGCTGGGCCGGCTGCAGGCAGAGCCAGTCCAGGCGCCGAGCGATAGCGGAGTCGCGCTCGAGCATTTGCGCGATGCTCACGCCGCCCAGGCCGGCGATGACCGCTCCCCGGCAGTCTCGACCGAGCAGAGGCCCGAGCCCCTCCCCTTCCAGGATCTCCACGCCTGGAGTCGAGCCGAGCAGGCGTCGCAGCTCACCGGTGGGCCCGGGGTTGATCTCGGTCGCGAACACGACCCGATGTGGGGATCGCCGCTTGAGTTCCAGCGCCAGTCGGCCGTGGCCGCTGCCGATGTCGGCAACCGCTCCCTCGGCGGGACAGAGCTCGAGCAGAGCCCGCAGCCGTTCCCCCATCCGCGCCGACCCGCCGGCC
>PLDE01000264.1 GCA_003135035.1 Candidatus Dormiibacterota bacterium
CCCTGGGCCCTTTGGAAGGCGCGCAGGGTGGGCAGGCCGGGCGGGTCCGGCATGAGCGATCGGGAGATGAAGTACCCGGCGACCGCCACCACCAAGGTGGTGACCACCTCGGGGTCGGCCTGGCGGAAGCTCCGGTGCTGCTCGATCAGCCACTCCGGCTCCGGTCCCCCCTGCATGGCCACGCTCGGGGCCAGCCCCAAGGGGTCGAACCAGGCAACCCCACGGCAGGCAGACGGCCAGTCCAGAAATACCACCGATCCACTCTCGGTGAGGAGCAGGTTGTCGGCTCGCAGGTCGCAGTGCAGCAGGGTTTCCCCGCCGATGCCCTCGTGCCAATGCTCCTCGCGTTCGGCCAGCCTTTCCAGATTGCGTCGGCTCCAGGCATCGAGCCGGACCGCGGGATCGGCCTGCAAGCGTCGCCAACCGTCGAAGGTGGTCTGATGGCGCTCCACAACCGTCGGGAGATCGGGCAGTGGGCAGGGGGTTAGTAGGGCCTGAAATTGGCTGATGGCGGTCAGCACCAAGCTCAACTCATCTCTCCGCCAGGGCAGTCGCGGGTGGGTGCCGACGACGGCCTCAAGCACCAAGGCGACCCACTCGCCGTCATCGCAGAAACCCAGCAATTTGGCGACGGGAGCGCCGTCGGGCATGCAGGCCAGTACCCGCGCCTCCTCGCGATGTAATTCGGGCGTCTGCGGGTTGGGGACCTGTCCAACCGCCTTGACGAAGACGCTCCGCCCATCTGCGAGCTGCAATCGGGACGCCACGCCTGGCGAAAAACCCGTCGGCTGCGAGAGCGCCGTCAGGACCTTTGCCCCGAGCAGGTCCTCCACGCTTCTCCGAACCGGTGCTGGAAGATCAGCCCAGTCCATCCGCATCCCGGCGGCGGCGGGGCATGCCTGCTCGGTCTCGCCCTTCGACATCCTCAAGCCTCGGGTCCCGCGAGCAGCGCAGATCTGGTCAGCTCGGCCGTCCCCTGGCGGGCAGAGCCCGGTCGAGCGCTGACTGCGCGAGCGGTCCTTGACCCATGACAACAAGATACTTCGCGGCTTCGCGACTCATCCGAGCCGGCGTCTTTGGCACCCCGGTAGAGTGGACGACAGGTGCCCTAGGTGGTCCCCGAGCGTCTACTCGTGTCGATGGTTACCGTCGCGGAGCTGCGCCTCGGCGTCCTAGCCACGGAGGACGGACCCACCCGAGCACGACGGCTGGAGACGCTGTCAGTGGCGGAGGCGCTCGATCCCTTGCCGATCGATGGACGTGTCGCGCACGCTTGGGCCGGCGCTGCGTCTTGCGCTACGTGACGCGGGCAAGCGGATGCCGATCAAGGACTCCTGGGTAGCCGCAACAGCCATTGCCCACGGGATGCCCGTTGCATCCCAGGACGACGACTACGACGCCGTCCTGGGGCTCCGCATGATCAGGCTCTGAGACCGAGCCGACCAGGGCGAAAGCGGGCAATCGACGCGAGTGGAGCCGGCGGGAATCGAACCCGCGACCTCTTCCATGCCAAGGAAGCGCGCTCCCGCTGCGCCACGGCCCCATATGCTCCCCAGATCGAGAGGAACCGACGAAGGGTATCAAAGCGCAGCTGAGTAGGCGATCCTTCGACCGCTCCGGGCGGCCGATCTCTGTTCCGACGGGGCAAGCCGAGAGAAACTCCCCAGGTGGCTAACCCGTGCGGTGGGGCGCCCGGCCGCCTGCAACTCACAGCTGCCCCGACCAGGCTCGCCATCTGCCGACTGGACCCTGGCCAGCCAATACCCGGCTGGGCGACCGCTGGGGACTTGTGGAGCGTCAGCCGGTCGGAGGCCGAGCTCTCCCTGGTCTGCGCGGAGGCGCTGGTGCCAGACGGGGTGACGCAGAGCGGACCGTGGCGTGCTCTGGTGCTGGCGGGTCCCCTGAACCATGACTTGGTCGGGGTCCTGGCGACGATCTCGGCGACGCTGGCTACCGCTCGGATACCGATCTTTGCAATCTCAACCTTCGACACGGATTGGCTCTTGGTGCCGGAGGATCAGCTTCCGCGAGCCAGCTTGGCCCTGAGTGAGGCGGGTCACACGGTGGATCTGGAGGAGGCAGGCCTGACTCCGCGAGGTCGCCTAAAACGAACAGCGACCCGGCGTTGGCCGGGCCGCTGGGGGAGGGTGGGCTAGCGCCCGACCGGGTTGCGAGCCGGACGCCAAGATCCAGAGTGCGGCCGTCGCCTGGGAGTGGGCTGGGACCGGCCTGAGAGCTTCCCCAGACATCGGGGTGTTCCCGACGAGGCTCAAAGACGTCTCAGGCACACCACAGGAAATCCTCAGATTGCGGCGGCAAACTGAGCGGAGCATGGATGAGGAGACACGGGTCCTGGTCGTCGACGACGAGACCAACTTGGCGGAACTGGTGGCGACCGCCCTGCGCTACGCTGGGTTCGTCACTGCGACGGCGGGAACCGGCGCCGGAGCTATCGCCCAGGCTAGCGAATTTCGCCCCCACTTGGTGATTCTCGATGTGATGCTGCCGGACTTCGATGGCTTCGAGGTCAGTCGTCGGCTCGGTGAATCCGGCTCTCAGGCTCCGATCCTGTTTCTCACCGCCAGAGACGCCACCGAGGACAAGGTTCGCGGGCTCACCGTCGGCGGCGACGACTACGTCACCAAACCCTTCAGCCTGGATGAGCTGATCGCTCGAGTACGGGTCATCCTCCGCCGCTCCGGTCACCAGGCGGAGAGCCACACTGTTCTGACCTTCGCCGACTTGGAGATGGACGAGGACCTGCGCGAGGTCCGGCGCGCTGGAGAACTAGTCGAGCTGACCGCCACCGAATACCGGCTCCTGCGCTATCTCCTCATCAATGCGCGAAGGGTGCTCACCCGAGCCCAGATCCTGGACCATGTCTGGAAGTACGACTTCGGTGGTGACGCGGGGATCCTGGAGACCTATATCAGTTACCTGCGCAAGAAAGTGGACCGCAAGGAGCCGTCGTTGATCCACACCGTTCGTGGCATGGGGTACGTTCTGCGCCTGCCGCGCTCCTGACCATGTCGCTGCGCCTGCGCCTGCTGGTCGGCCTGGTGGCATTGGTGGCGATCGGACTGGGGGTCACCGACGCTGTCACCTACTTGGTGCTGCAATCGAATCTGAGTCAGCAGATCAACGCCCAGGCGTACGATTCCGCCGACAACGTAGCCCACTACTTGGCCATCTACGAGTCCACCTATCCCGAGCAGCCTCGGGGCGGCGTCGACGTTCCCCCGGGAAGCGTTGGTGAACTGGTCGGACCCAACCAGAGCTTCGGGCCCTTCTTGTTCAACGCCAGCAGAAAGACCCCCCGCCCGAAGATTCCCGCCAGCCTGGGTGCGGGGGCGATGACCAGCTATCGCTATCTCACCGTCCCGGCCGTCAGTGGCGGCGGCGAGTTTCGCTTGCTGGTGATCCCCACCAACGTGCCCGGAGAGACCCTGATCGTGGGAATCTCCCTCCACTATGTGGACGAGACGTTGGCTCAGCTCCGGCTGATGGAGATTCTGGTTAGTGCCGCCGTGTTGCTGGGGATGGCGGTCCTGGCCTGGTGGACGGTGCAGCTGGGTCTCCGCCCCTTAGCCCGGATCCGGACCACCGCCCGAGCAATCGCCGCGGGTGACCTGAGCCAGCGGGTGGAGCCGGGGGCGCCGGGCACTGAGGTTGGTCAGCTGGCCACCAGTCTCAACGAGATGCTGACGCAAATTGAACGAGCGTTTGCGGCCAGGTCCGCTTCGGAGGCCCGCATGCGCCAGTTTATGGCGGATGCCTCGCACGAGCTGCGTACCCCGCTGAGTTCGATCCGCGGCTATGCGGAACTCTTTCGCCACGGGGCCAAGGGTCGTCCTGATGACCTGAACAAGGCGATGACCAGAATCGAGAGTGAGTCGGCGCGGATGACCCAGTTGGTCGATGACCTCCTTCTGCTGGCTCGGCTAGACGAGGGCCGTCCCCTGGAAACCACCACGGTCGATATGTCCGAGCTGGCGGTGGACGCGGCCGCCGACGCCGGCGTGGCTGACCACCAGCACCCGATTCGGGTCGAGGCGCCGGAGCCCGTGACCGTGGTGGGCGACGAGGCTCGGCTGCGGCAAGTGGTCGCCAACCTGCTCCGCAATGCCACCCTGCACACGCCTGCCCAGACTCCGATTGAGGTTTCCGTGGTTCAGGACGGCGAGTTCGCTCTGCTGCGGATCGCTGACCACGGACCGGGCGTTCCGCCCGAGATTGCGAGCAGGGTCTTCGAACGATTCGTGCGAGCGGATCAGGCGCGAGGGCGAGAGCATGGCGGCTCAGGCCTGGGTCTGGCGATCGTATCCGCGATAGTTGCGGCGCACCAGGGCAGCCTGACCCTGGAGACGACGCCGGGGGGAGGGGCCACCTTCTTGGTTCGGCTTCCCCTTCGACCGACTGAGACGGCAACTAGCGAGCCGGCCCCCGATGAAGTGGAGACCGAGCCCACCTGATCAAGGCAGGATGGGAGAATCCCCAGGTGCCACCAGCGCAGGACCGCGGGCCGTCCGACTCTCCCCAGGAGTCGTTGGCGTCGCCGCGCTGGGGCCCCTTTCTGGCGATGCGCCAATGGGGGGCCGTGCGGGAGGACTACAGCCCCGACGGCGACGCCTGGGGGTACCTCCCCTTTGAGCAGGCTCATAGCCGTGCCTACCGCTGGGGCGAGGACGGACTGCTCGGCATCAGTGACGACCGCCAGCGAGTCTGCCTGGCCATGGCACTCTGGAACGGCGAGGATGCCATTCTCAAGGAACGGGCCTATGGGCTCTCCAATGCCCAGGGCAACCATGGCGAGGACGTCAAGGAGTACTGGCACTACCTGGACGCCCTGCCCGACAGCAGCTATCTGCGCGCGCTCTATCGCTATCCCATGACCGCCTTCCCCTACCAGGAGCTGAGGGAAAAGAACTCCACTCCCGGTCCTGAGCTGGGACTGCTCCAGCTGGGGGCGTTCGACGAAGACCGCTACTGGACTGTCGAGGTGGAGTACGCCCAGGCGGGGCCGGAGGTGACCGCCTGGCGAGTGATGGTCACCAACGAGAGTGCGGAGAGGGCCCAGCTGCACCTGCTGCCGCAGATCTGGCTGCGCAACACCTGGGCCTGGCAGCAACCAGCGCCCAAGGCGCCGCAGCTGGCGGCCCATGACTCCTCTCTGGACCTCACCGGGCTGGCCGACCTAGAGGGCTACCGGCTCCAGGTGGCGGGAGAGTTCAACTGGCTGTTCTGCGACAACGAGACCAACTCCGAGTTGCTCTTCGATTCGCCCAACCGCAGCCCCTACCCCAAGGACGCGATCGGCGACGCCGTCCGTAATGGCGATCCCTCGCGCTGCAACCCGGAGCTGCGTGGCACCAAGGCGGCCGCTCACTTCGTCCTCGACCTGGCGCCGGGAGAGTCGCAGGTTCTCCGTCTACTCTGGGGCAACGACCCCGGTCGGGAACCGGGTCAGGTGGATGAGATCTGCCGGGAGCGGCGAGGGGCCTGCGAGCAGTTCTATCTGGACAAATGCCCCCCGGAGAGCGATGCCGACGATCTGCTCATCCAGCGCCAAGCCTTCGCTGGACTGATCTGGTGCCAGCAGTACTACGAGTACGACGTGGCTCGCTGGCTGGCCGGCGATCCGGGCCAGCCGGCGCCTCCGCAACAGCGCCTTGAGGGCCGCAACCATCGCTGGCAGTCTCTCAAGGCGGCGGATGTGATCGTCATGCCGGACAGCTGGGAGTACCCCTGGTTCGCCAGTTGGGACCTTGCCTTTCACGCGCTCGCTCTCGAACCCATCGACACCAGCTTGGCCAAAGAGCAGGTCCTGCTCCTGCTCCAGCCCCGCTACCTCCGCGAGGACGGCCAGCTACCCGCCTATGAGTGGGCCTTCTCCGACTGCAACCCACCCACTCCGGTGATGGCGGTCTGGCAGATCTTCATCCGCGACCGCAATCGCACCGGGGTGCCCGACCGCGCCTTCCTGGAGCAGGCATTTCTCTCCCTGCTGTTCAACTATGGCTGGTGGGTCAACCGCCACGATCCGCTGGGAAACGGCATCTTTTCCGGGGGATTTCTGGGACTGGACAACATCTCCGCGGTCGACCGCAGTAATCTCCCCGACGGCGCCGGCATCTCCGAGGCTGACGCCACCGCCTGGATGGGCATGCTGGTGGTCAAGATGTTCCGCATCGCGGCCGAGCTGGCCATCGATGAGCCGCAGTACGAGAACATGGCGATCCGTTTCTTCTCGCACTACGTCCGCATCGCCCGTGCCCTCAACGGCCACGACGGTCAAGCGGGGTTGTGGGACGAGGCGGACGGTTTCTACTACGATATCCTCCGCCTCGCGGATGGCCAGACTGAGCAGCTTCGGGTCCGCAGCTTGGTCGGCCTCATGCCCTTGGCCGCCAGCGAGGTGGTTCACCGCCATACTCTGGCCCGTTTGCCGCGCCTGTCCGAGAAACTCGACGAGGCCGCTGCCGAGGGCGTGATCCATTACCGCGCCGCGCGGGGCGACGATCCCTACGCCTGCCTGAGTCTGGTGGGCTCGGATCGGATCCACCGCCTCTTGGATCGTCTCCTCAGCAGCGACGAATTCCTCTCAGAACACGGCCCTCGTTCTCTTTCCAAGGCCCACCTCAAGGAGCCCTTCCAGAGCAAGCTGGTGCTGGAGATGCCGCCCGTGCGGTACGAGCCGGGGGTGGCCGATGAACGAATCATGGGCGGAAACTCCAACTGGCGGGGTCCGGTCTGGTTCCCCACCACGTATCTCCTCATTCAGGCCCTGCGCCTGCTCGGCACCGGCCTGGGGCCGTCGTTCACCCATCCCTTTCCCGCCCCGGCGGGCC
>PLDE01000010.1 GCA_003135035.1 Candidatus Dormiibacterota bacterium
ACTCGACCACCTCGCCCTCGGTAATCCCTTCGCCTAGGTCGGGAAGACGGAACTCGGCCATGGCGGGGCCTCAGTACTCGAGCATGGTGTGGGCGGCAGCCAGAACTCGCTCCACCGAGGGCAGCGCATCGTCCTCGTTCTGGGCGAGCGGGAAGGGCATGTCCATTCCGGTCACCCGCAGGGTCGGCGCCAGGAGCACGTCAGCGGCCTCCTCCTGAAGCAGGGCGGCTACCTCAGCGCCGACCCCACAGTGGCGGGCTGCCTCATGAACGACCAGCACCCGGCCCGTCTCTTCGGCGGCGTTCAGCAGGCTCTCGCGGTCGAGCGGGTAGATGCAGCGGAGGTCGAGAACGCGCGCCGAAATTCCCTCGTCCTGGAGTCGGTCAGCGGCTCCCTCCACCACTTCGATCATGGCGCCGTAGGCGACCAGAGTGAGGTCGTCCCCGGGCCGCCGCACCAGGGCGTGGTCGAGGTCGCCGTCAGGGAACTTAGCGGGAACCGGCTGGCGGCCTCTTCGATACATCCGCTTGGGCTCGAGGAAGATGACCGGGTCGCCGTACTTGGCCGCCGCCAGGAGCATCTCCCCCGCCGAGAGTGGATCGGACGGCACCACGACCCGAAGCCCGGGCATATGGCTGAAGAGCGTCTCCGGAGAGTCGGAATGCAGTTCCGGTGCCCGTGTCCCGCCCCCGTAGGGGATGCGAATGACCAGAGGCAGGCCGTACTTGCCCCTGGTCCGCCAGCGGAAACGCCCCGCCTGGGAAATCAACTGTTCGAAGGCGGGATAGACGAAGGCGTCGAACTGGATCTCCACCACCGGATGAAGACCCACCAGACACATCCCGATCGCCGCCCCCACGAACCCGGCCTCGCTGAGCGGCGTGTCGATCACCCGATCCTCGCCGAAGCGCTGTTGCAGGCCGGCGGTAGCCCGGAATACTCCGCCGTTGGCACCGATGTCCTCGCCCATGAGCAGGGCTTGGGAATCTTCCTCGAGCAGCTGGCCAAGGCCCTGATTGATCGCCTCCACCATGTTGAGCTGGGCGAGTTCACTCATCCCTGATCCCCGCCACCTGCTCTCCAGGAGGGCTCACGGAGGCCATCGGGGAGCAGCCCCCAGGGCGTCTCCCGATGGACGGTCCCAGCAATCTCCTCGACCGTCACCGGCGGTTCGGCCTCGATGGCATCGCCGATGTCGCGGAGCTCGGCGCCAGCGTCGGCGCGGATCTGGTCCAGTTCAGCCTCCTCGGCAACACCGGCCCTGACCAGTCCCGCCTGGGTGCGGCGAAGCGGCTCCATCGGGTCCCAGAGCCGATCCAGCTCGAGGTCCCGGTAGAGAGACGGCTCGTCAGCCGTCCCATGGGGACCCAGGCGATAGCCGATGGCTTCGATCAAAGTCGGGCCCTCACCGGCGCGGCCGCGAGCGGCCGCCTCCCCCACCGCCTGATAGCAGGCGAAGACGTCGAAGGCGTCCACCCTGATGGCCGGGATCCCGTAGGCGGCGCCCTTGTCGGCCACCCGGCGGACCCTGGTCTGCTTGCTGAGTGGGGTGCTGATCGCCCATTGGTTGTTGGTGATCAGGAAGATCACCGGCGCCTGGACGACCGCCGCCAGATTGCAGGCCTCGTGGAAGTCTCCCGCCGAAGTCGATCCGTCTCCGCCGTAGCCGAGCGCCACCAGGTCCTCATGGCGCAACTTTGCCCCCCAGGCGGCGCCGACCGCGTGGGGAAGGTTGGTCGCAACCGGGACGCAGACGGGCGCCACCCGGTAGTCCATGACGTCGTGCCAGCCACCCGGGTGGCCCCGCCACATCAGCAGCGGCACCAGCGCTGGACAACCACGTAGCGTTACCACGGCGGTTTGCCGATAGGTGGGGAAGAGCCAGTCGCGACTCTGCAATGCCTTGACGCTGGCCGCCTGCACCGCCTCTTCGCCATAGAAGGTGGGATAGGTGCCGATGCGTCCTTGGCGCTGCAGGATCACCGCCCGCTCGTCGAAGGTCCGCAGCCTGGCCATCGCTTGGAAGAGATCGAGCGCTACTTCTCGAGGCCACTTCCGCAGCGCCGCCACCATCTCGGTCTCGGCGAGGCCCAGCACCGTGCGGGCTCCCTCCAGGAGGTCGGCACCGGGAGCGCCAGCAGCTGGTCCCCGTGATGATGACGGCGGCGCACCGGCGATCTTGGGCTCGGTCCCCACAGCGCGCTACTGTAGCAACGAGGTGGGCCTTCGCTCTGCCGCTAGAGTCCCAGGCGAGGGACATGGCAGCACTGACGCCCAAAGAGCACCCAGGGAATCTGATTTGACCCCCATCGCCACGTCCGAGCGCGCCGACGATACCCATCTGGACGCCCCCCTGGCAGGACCCCGAGCCGTGCTTTTGATGGCTTACGGCAGCCCTCGATCAAGGGCTGAGATCCTGCCCTACTACACGCACATGCGAGGAGGACGGCCACCCAGCCCGGAGGCGATGGCGGAACTGGAGCGCCGCTACGACGCGATCGGGGGCAGTTCTCCTCTTCAGGAGATCACCCGCGCCCAGGCCCGAGCGCTCGAGGTGGCGTTGCAGGGACGCCGGCACGGCGATTGGCGAGTGGTGGTGGGCATGAAGCACTCGCCCCCCTTCCTGGAAGACGCCGTCCGCCAGCTCGCCTCCGAAGGGGTGGCCGCAGCGGTCGGTCTGGTGCTAGCACCGCACTACTCGAGACTGAGCATCGGTGAGTACGTTGATCGGGCCCAGGCTGCGCTACCGGCTGGTCGGGAGGTGCTTCAACTCCGCTTCGTGACCGACTGGCATCTAGATCCCGGATACATCAGCTGGCTGGCAGCCCGAGTGCGGGAGCAGGTGGCCCAACTTCCCGGGCCGCCAGCCGCCGAGGCGTTGATCATCTTCACCGCTCACAGCCTGCCGGCCCGACTCAAGGAGACGGGGGATCCCTACCCCGACCAGCTGGCAGAGACCGCCGCCGCCGTTGCCCGGGAAGCCGGACTCAGCAACTGGACGACAGCCTGGCAGAGTGTGGCCCAGACCGGCGAGCCCTGGCTGGGGCCGGAGCTTCTCGACGTCGTCCGCCAGGCGGCCCGAGCCGGGAGCACCGACCTCGTGGTCTGCGCCTGCGGGTTTACCGCGGACCATCTGGAGATCCTCTACGACCTCGACGTCGAGGCCGACGGGCTGGCCCGGTCACTCGGGGTGGCCTTCACCCGGACGCGGTCCCTCAACGACGACCCCAGATTCCTCGGCGTGCTGGCCGGCGAGGTGCGTGGCGCCGCGGGAAAGGATGCGCCCGGAGACGCGCCCACCGCCGCGCCTCCCGCGCCCCGGGCGTGAGCCGCGGACCCCGCACCACCATCGCCGTCATCGGGGCGGGGATCGCCGGGTTGGCGGCGGCGTGGGAGCTGACCGGCGGCGGGGACCAGGCCGGACGACCCGCCCCCGAGGTCCACGTGCTCGAGGCGGGCGACCGGGTGGGCGGGAAGCTGGCCTCGGCCGAGTTCGCCGGTCGCACCGTCGACCTGGCCGCCGACGCCTTCCTGGCCCGTAGGCCCGAGGCCACCGAGCTGTGTGAGGAGGTCGGCCTGAGCGCCGAGCTGGTGCCGGTGGGGGCGTCCGGCGCCTCGGTCTGGGCCCGGGGGGCACTGCGGATGATGCCCGCGGGCCTCAACGTCGGGGTGCCCACCCGCTGGTGGCCGCTGGCCCGCTCGGGCATCCTTGGCCCTTGCGAGTCGATGCGGGTGGCACGCGACCTGGTCACGCCCCACCTCGGCGTCGGCATGAGCGGCGACCGCTCGGTCGGGGAGAACGTCGGTGAGCGGCTGGGCCGTCCGGTGGTGGAGCGGCTGGTCGACCCGCTGATGGGCGGGATCAACGCCGGCGGGGTGGACGAGCTCAGCGCCGCCGCGGCCATGCCGGTGCTCATCGCCGCCT
>PLDE01000029.1 GCA_003135035.1 Candidatus Dormiibacterota bacterium
ACCGCCGCACCTACATCGGGGCTCTGCCCGGCCGGGTGATTCAGGCGATGAAGCAGGCCGGTACCAAGAATCCGGTGATGATGCTGGACGAGATCGACAAGGTTGGCCTGGACTTCCGGGGCGATCCTTCGGCAGCACTCTTGGAGGTGCTTGATCCGGAACAGAACCGGGAGTTCTCCGATCACTACCTGGAGGTTGCTTACGACCTCTCCCAGGTCCTCTTCATCACCACCGCCAATGTGATCGACACCATCTCGGCGCCCCTTCGCGACCGCATGGAGATCATCCAGATAACCGGCTACACCGAGGAGGAGAAGCTGGGTATCAGCAAGCAGCATCTGGTGCCCCGACAGATGGAGCAGCACGCTCTCGATGCCAACGAACTGGAGATCTCGGACGAGTCGCTGCACATCATCATCCGCAACTACACCCGCGAGGCGGGAGTGCGCGGCCTGGAACGCCAGCTCGCCCAGGTGATGCGCAAGGTGCCCCGGCGCTTGGTCGAGAACCCCGACCTGAAGGGCATCAGGGTCCTTCCCGACGACCTCATCGAGTACCTGGGGCCGGCTCGCTTCGACCACGACTCGGCGGAGGCGGAAGACCGGGTCGGGGTGGCCACCGGCGTGGTCGTCTCCGATGTCGGGGGCGACCTGGTCACCGTGGAGGCGCTGGCCATGGCGGGCCGTACCGAGATGCAGCTCACCGGCCAGATCGGGGACGTCATGCAGGAGTCGGCGCGGGCCGCGCTCTCCTGGGTTCGGGTCCACGGCTCCGAATACGGCATCAAGGAGAACTTCTTCGACGATCATGGCGTCCACATCCACGTGCCCGCCGGAGCCATCCCCAAGGACGGTCCCTCGGCGGGGGTCACCCTGACCACGGCATTGGTCTCGGTGGCCAGCGATCGTCCGGTCCGCCACGATCTGGCGATGACCGGTGAGGTCACCTTGCGGGGGCGGATCCTCCCCATCGGAGGCGTCAAGGACAAGCTGCTGGCGGCTCACCGCGCCGGGATCAAGATCTTCCTTTTGCCCGAGCGCAACCGGCGCGATCTCTTCGAGATTGACTCCTCGCTCCTGGACGGTATGGAGGTGGTCTTCGTCCGCTCCGTCGACGAGGTTCTCGACCGGGCCCTCCTGCCGGCGGTGGAGGCTCGCCGCGAGCGACGGGCGGTGGGCTTCGGGCTCACCCCCCCGCCAGCAATTCCCAGCGGGGTCGCCGCCACCAACTAGGGGCGGCGGCTCAGCCGGGGAGGGCGAGGCGGGAGAGGAGATCGTCGACGATTGCTCCGGTAGCCCCCCAGACAAAGTGCTCGGCATGGGCGTAGCCGGGCATCGTCAAGCTGCCTCGGGGCAGCGTCATCTCCCGCTCGGTCCGGGCGGGGGGTGCGCCCCCTGGTAGAAGCGGGAACCAGAAGTACGACTCCACTTCGGCGGGCGCGGGCCGCGCCGGGAAGGGGAACCGCAACAGCCCCACGAACGGGGTGATCACGTAGCCGGAGACCCAGGTCGGGACCAGGGTGGCCCGGCCGCGCAGGTCGACCGCCTCGGGCGGCACTCCCAACTCCTCGTTGGCCTCACGCAATGCGGTCCGCCACAACTCACCGTCCTCGGGAGACAGGCCTCCACCGGGGAGCGCGACCTGCCCTGGGTGAGCCCGGAGTTCGGAACTGCGGCGCAGCAGGAGCAGGGGCAGGTCGGCTTGGCTGGAGTCGATCAGAGCGAGCACGGCGGCGGGGCGGAGTCCCTCCCTGTCTGGATCCGCCAGGTCACTCTGGAGTGGCTCCAGGCTGGCGAGCAGTCCCGCCAGGCGCAGGGCGGCGTCCGGATGCGCTCGGGCCGGACTTGGCTCCGGAGCCGGGGTCAGATGCCGAGCCTGCCGGTGACCAGCAGGACCGCCCCCGCCACCACCGCCGCGACCAGGATCCAGAGCACGACATAGCCACCCCGGCGCCGAAATTTGGGCTCGAAGCGGTAGGGCTCCATGGCGATCAGCTGAGTCGACTCGCTCACTGCCAGCGTTCCGTTCTCCTCGAGGCGGTTCGGGAGTGACTGCGCTCGCAATGACGCCGGCGTGAGCGGAGGTTCGCTGGGCCAGAGGGCTGATCCGGGGTCGGGTGGTGTTGGTGTCGGGGTCGGGGTCACCAACGGGGTCAGGGCCTCCGGCACCCACCGCTCTGGGCTGGGCGCGCGCTCCGTTCGTGGCGATCTCGTGAAGATCGATGGGGGTGGGCTCGGTTCCAGGGGGGAAGGGGGACTGGCCGCGACCGGCTCCCTTGCCGGTGCCGCTACCGGGGGTCGTGCCGGAGCCGGCGTGCCCCGGAGGGCGGCATAGAAGTCGGTGGCGCGAGCAAAGCGCTGGTCGGGATCGGTCGCCAGGGCTCGCATCACCGCCTGGTCCACTCGAAGAGGAAGGTTGGGCCGGAGCCGGCTGGGAGGTTGCGGTACCCCCTCCCAGACGGGTGGCCGGCCCACCAGCAGGTAGTAGACGAGGGCTCCCAGGCCCCAGAGATCGCTGCCTGTGGTGGGCTCAGAGCCGCTCGAAACTTCGGGAGGTCGGAATGACCTCGTGATATCGATCCAGTCGGCCTCCGGGGTTACCCGGCTGACCACCGTCCGGATCGAGTGGCCGGCCAGGACGGGCCCGCTTCCGGCGACCGCCACCGTGGCCGGTTGGACGTCGCCGTGGACCATCCCCAGGCGGTGCATCTGGTCGAGGATCCGAGCCAGGCGTACGGTCGTGGCGAAGACCCCAGGGGCCTGTCCTGTCTGCAGCAGGCCGACCAGGAAGCCCTGGGGGGCGTCCTCGGTGACCAGGTACACCAAGGGAACGCGCAGCTCGCGGCTTCCGATCTCGAGCACGTGGAGCAGGCCGGGGACCTGGGAAGCTCGCCGATCCCCGGCCAGCTGCTGGAGAGCCTCCAGGAAGCCCGCCGCGGTGGCGTAGGGATCGCGGAACGTCCAGACCAGCACCGGTCGCCCGTCCTCGACGGAACTGCCCCGGTGGATGCTGGCATAGGGCAGCACCTGTAGCCGCCCCCCAACTCGGTAGCGGCCGATGGAGGCCCCCGTCAGCTCATCGACGCGCACGTTCCCTCCATCTTACGGATCGGCTCCAGGCAGCCATCAAGCTCAGCCCCCGCACTATCCTCTGATCGTGGCAGCCCCGCTTGGCTCTGAGGCCTGACCGTGGGGCCCGTTGAGTTTCAAGGACTTCCCCCAATACCGGCCCAGCGGCTCTGTGGCTGCGGTCAGCGAATTCGCTGGAGTCATCTCCAGTACCTAGGCCGGGGCCGCAGCGGCCCCCTTTACGTCTGC
>PLDE01000129.1 GCA_003135035.1 Candidatus Dormiibacterota bacterium
TCGCCTACGAACCGGTCTGGGCGATTGGTAGCGGCGAGACCGCCGCCAGCGGCGACATCTCGGGGGCGATCGGGGAGATCCGATCACTCCTGGAGCAGATCCGGGGGGGCGCCGGGACGGCGATTCGTATCGTCTACGGGGGTAGTGTCAGCGCCGATTCCGCCGCTGAGATCCTTGGTCTCCCCGACGTGGACGGCGCCCTGGTCGGGGGAGCCAGCCTGGACGCGGACGATTTCTGCGCCATCGTGAGGGCGGCGGGGGAGTAGGTGGCCTGGTGCCACCGCAGAGCCGAGAAGCGCGGCTGATGGTAGGCTCACCCTGCCGTCCGGCAAGATCTCTCAGCCATCACTGGCCAGCGGGACAGGCCGTCAACTCGGGTCTCGCGCCACGCGCCGGTGGGACTCGACCCGGAGAAGCAACCCTGTGAGCCATACCGGAATTCAGCCCGCGGTCCTCTGTGTCTGCGACGGCTGGGGCGTGTCTGAACCGTCGCCCGGCAATGCCATCTCGCTGGCCAGAACGCCCAACTACGATCGACTCTGCGCTTCTTCGCCGCACACCACCCTGGCCGCCAGCGGGATCGCGGTGGGACTACCGAGAGGCCAACAGGGCAACTCTGAAGTCGGCCATCTAACCATCGGTTCTGGGCGAGTGGTCTTGCAGGATCTGACCAGGATCGATCAGGGCATCGCCGATGGCACCTTCTTTTCCAACCCGATCCTGACTCAGGCGGTGGAGCTCGCCCAGATCCGGGGGTCTTACCTGCACCTGATGGGATTGACCTCCGACGGAGGCGTGCACAGTCATAGCAGTCACCTGATTGCGCTCTGCGAACTGGCGCGACGGATGGGTCTGGACCGCGTTGTCATCGACGCCTTCACCGACGGCAGAGACACACCTCCCACCAGCGCTCAAGAGCAACTGAGGGCTCTTCTGGAGGACCTCGGTCGGGTGGGGGTGGGCCGCCTCGCGTCCATAAGCGGGCGCTACTTTGCCATGGACCGAGACCGCCGTTGGGACCGCACCGAGCGCGCCTATCAGGCGATTCTGGGGAGTGGTCCGGTCCGGATATCCGACCCCCTCGGCTACCTGGCGGAGCAGTACGCCGCCGCCGTAGGCGACGAGTTCATTCCACCCGCGGTGGTGCTCGATGAGACCGGCATAGCGCAGGGCTTGTCCGATGGCGACGTCGTCATCGACTTTAACTTCCGCCCCGATCGAGCGCGGCAACTCTGCCACGCGCTCCGGGACGCGGAGTTCGAAGCCTTTAACAGAGGGGCCCCGCTCGAGCTCTCCGGGCTCTGTACCTTCTCTCGGTTCGATGAGAGCCTCGATGCCACGGTGGCGTTTCCCAAGCCGATGGTGCGGGATACTCTGGCCGAGGTTGTCGCCAACGCTGGGCTGAGGCAGTTCCATGTCGCGGAGACGGAGAAATACGCCCACGTCACCTACTTCCTCAATGGAGGCCGCGAGGATCCGTTCCCGCAAGAGGAACGCCTCCTGGTGCCGTCGTCTAAGGTGGCGACCTACGACGAGAAGCCGGAAATGAGCGCCGCTGGGGTCACCGAGGCGGTCCTCGATCGGTTACGCCGGGGAGATGTCAGTTTGATCGCCCTGAACTACGCCAACGCTGACATGGTCGGACACACCGGAGACCTGGATGCGACCATCTCAGCGGTGGAGTACCTCGACGGCTGCCTGGGCAGCTTGGCTGACGCCTCAGCCCAGGCCGGATACCTGCTTCTGCTCACCGCCGACCACGGCAATGCCGAAGTCAAGGTTGATCTGGCGGATGGCTCGAAGCTGACCGCCCACACCACCAATCCCGTACCCATGCTCCTGGCCAACGCCGAGGGCGTGCGTGCCCTCCAGCAGGACGGCGGACTGGAGGACGTGGCGCCGACACTCTTGGCCGCAATGGGACTGCCGGTGCCATCTGAAATGACTGGTCGCGACCTCCGTCTTCAGGCTGCGCCCTGATGCCCACGCCCACGCGTGGTCCTGCGCCTCGGGCCGCTCGAGCCGCGCGGCGGGCGCGCGAGGCTGAGGATGAGGTTGCCCCACCTCAGCCCTCCGGGATCGTGGCTCTGGTGGGACGCCCCAACGTGGGTAAGTCCACGCTCTTCAACCGGCCCACCGGGGAGCGTCGAGCCATCGTCTCCGACCAGCCGGGGCTGACCCGGGACCGTATCTACGGAGACGTCGAGTGGCGAGGACGAGCCTTCACGGTGGTCGATACGGCTGGGCTGGAGCGCGTCATCAAGGGGACCGAGCAAGGTGATCTCCCGGCCAACACCCAGGCCCAGGCGCGGGTCGCGCTCCGAGAGGCCGACGTCATCTGCTTCGTCTGCGACGCTAAGGCGGGACTGACCGCCACCGACCACGACGTGGCCGAGGAGCTTCGCCGGGCCAGCCAACCGGTGATCTTGGTCAGCAACAAGTACGAAGGCCGCGAGGATCGCCTCTGGGGGCACGAGTTCCTCGAACTGGGACTGGGAGAGCCGGTACCGATCTCGGCGCTTTCGGGAGGCGGCAGTGGCGATCTGCTCGATCAAATCGTGGCCCGCTTGCCGCCCGCCCAAGACAGCGAAGGCGAGGTCACCTCGCCGGTTCTGCGCTGCGCCATCGTCGGCCGGCCCAACGTGGGCAAGTACTCGCTACTCAACGGGATACTAGGCGAGGAGCGTTACCTGGTCAGCACCGTGGCCGGCACCACCAGGGACCCGGTCGACACCCTGGTGAGCACCGACCAGGGTG
>PLDE01000037.1 GCA_003135035.1 Candidatus Dormiibacterota bacterium
GCTTGGGACCGGTCTTGGTCCGCACCGGATGGGCCGTCGCCGGCAGAGAACCCTGACGCTCGAGGAGCTCGCGGACCGCGTCCGAGGGCCGGGCACCGGTCGCCATCCAATGCTTGATCCGCTCGTCATCCACCTGAAAAACCTTGGGATTCTTGAGCGGATCGTAGAAGCCCACCGACTCGATAAAGCGGCCGTCCCGAGGTGAACGCGCGTCCGCCACGACCACCCGGTAGAAGGGCCGCTTCTTGGCGCCCATGCGCTTGAGTCGAATCTTAACTGCCACTAAAAATCCCCTTGTTTCATGAACGAATTGTGAATCATCGTGATGTTTCTCACCAGTTTCAAGGGCGCCCCCGCACCACCCCTCCGGGCGCTCCCTTGAGAAAGTCGGCGGCCAAGCGGCGTTTGCCGCCCAGTCCGGAGTAGCCGCGCATCATCTCCTGCATCCGCTCGAAACTCTTGATCAGTCGTGACACCTCAACCGGGCTGGTCCCGCTGCCCGCCGCGATCCGCCGGCGCCGGGAGGCGTCGATGGTCGTCGGCCGGCTCCGCTCCCGGGGCGTCATCGAGAGGACGATCGCTTCGAGCCGCCCCAGCTGAGCCTCGTCGGGCAGGTTGCCGCCCTGCTGGCGGAGGAGATCCCGACCGCCCGGCATCATCCCGAGGATCGACTCGAGCGGACCCATGCGCCGCAGCTGACGCATCTGGACGATGAAGTCATCGAGCGTGAGGCGCCCGTCTCGGATCCGCTGCTCGACCTCCTGGGCATCCTCCTCAGTGATCTCCTGACTGGCCCGCTCGACCAAAGTCAGGACATCACCCATGCCGAGGATCCGCCGAGCCATGCGCTCGGGGTGAAAGGGCTCGAGATCGCGGGCTCGCTCCCCCACTCCGCAGTACCAGACCTGAAGACCGATCGCCGCCCGCATCGACAGGGCCGCTCCTCCCCGGGCGTCTCCGTCCAGCTTGGTCAGAACCACCCCGTCCACGCCCACTGCCTCCTTGAAGGCGCCGGCGACCCGGACCGCCTCCTGGCCCGTCATGGTATCAACGACCAGGAGCCCATGGTGAATCGCGGTGGCCCGGCGGATCGCCTGGAGCTCCTCCATCAGAGGCTGGTCCAGATCGAGCCGGCCCGCGGTGTCGACGATGACCACGTTGGCGCCCAGCCGCCGGGCCTCGGCGACGGCCTTACCCACTCCCTTGGCAATTCCCTGATCTGAGGTGGCGACCAGCACCTCGAGCTGCTGCTCCCCCGCCAGCACCTGGAGCTGGTCACTGGCCGCCGCCCGCTGCAAGTCGGCCGCCACCAGCATGGGCCGGTGGCCGTCCTGACGGGTGAGGAGGGCCAGCTTGACGGCGCTTGTCGTCTTGCCGGATCCCTGCAGCCCCATCAGCAAGACCACGGTGGGAGGCTCGGGCTGGTAGGTGATCCCGGCGTCCTCACCACCGAGCAGGGTCACCAACTCCTCGTAGACGATCTTGATCACCTGCTGTCCCGGGGTCAGGCTCTCCAGCACGTCGCCGCCCACCGCCCGCTCCCGCACCCGGTCGATGAACTGGCGGGCGACCTTGTAATTGACATCCGCCTCGAGCAGCGCCAGACGCACCTCGCGCAGACCGAGCTCGACATCCGCAGGAGTCAGTCGGCCCTTGTCGGTGAAGCGCTTGAAGGCGACTCCCAGCTTGTCGGTCAGGGCATCGAACATCTAACTGCCCACCTCGGCCGCAGCCCCATGCCGGAGCTGGCCCTCGAGCCGGCTCACCCGGCCCCGCAACCGCGCCAACTCCCGATCGGCAGCCTCGAGGCGGCGACACACTCCCAGCTGCTCCTCCATGGTCTCCATCCGCTCCACTCCCCGGCGCACCAGATCGTGGGCGGCGGCACGAGAGGTCCCCAGCGCCCGCGCCAACTCACTGAGAGACCAGTCCTCCTCCAGATGCAGGCGCAGAGCCTCGCGCTGGCGATCGGTGAGCACCGAGCGGTAGACGTCGAGGAGCCGGACCCGGGCGAGCCGGTCGAGCGCCGTTGGTGTCAAGGTCAAAGCCTTGACACCCTACTACTCGGCCAGGTGCCAGGCAAATCGGATCGGACCGTTAGTTGCGGACGCCACCCTCGCCGAGCAGAGCGTCGAGATAGGACGAAGGATCGAAGTCAGCAAGGTCGTCGACGCCCTCTCCCACTCCGACCAGCTTGACCGGGACGCCGAGCTCACCCTCGACCTGGAAGACGTAGCCGCCCCGGGCGCTGCCCTCCAGCTTGGTGAGGATCAGCCCCGTCGGCGCGACGGCTTCGCCGAAGGCCCGGGCTTGGGGCAGTGCATTGGCCCCCACATAGGCGTCCAGAACCAGCAGCGTCTCCACCGGCTGACCCGGCTGCTGGGCCCCGATGACACGCCGGATCTTGCCCAGTTCCTGCATCAAGTTGTGCTTGGTGTGCAGCCTTCCCGCGGTGTCCACCAGGACCACCTCCCGGCCCCGCGCCTTGGCCGCCGCCAGGGCGTCGAAGACGACCGCCGCCGGATCGGAACCCAGCTGGTGGGCAACCACCTCGGTGCCGGTGCGCCCGGCCAGCTGCCGGAGCTGCTCGATGGCGGCCGCCCGAAAAGTGTCGGCAGCCGCGATCAGCGGGGTCAATCCCTGCCCACGGAGCCGGGCCGCAAGCTTGGCCACCGTCGTCGTCTTG
>PLDE01000205.1 GCA_003135035.1 Candidatus Dormiibacterota bacterium
TCCTCGCCATGCAACCGAGGTCGGAACGTGCCCGGTAGTGGCGCCAGTCAGAGCGGTGGCGGCAACCTCTCGCAGCCCGGGGCAGGGCTGCCGTCGGCGGGGAGCCGGAGGGGCCTCCAGGCAAGCCTTGATCTCGGGCAGGGCGGCCAGCACGAGCATGGCCCAGCGCCGAGCTATTACCTCATCGGCGCCCCCTGGGATTGCCGCGGGCACGGCCACGGAAAGTGCAAGCGTGGTTGTGGTCGGGTCCTCCGCGGAGAAGCGAAAGGTTGCGGTCGGGTGGAGCGCCAGGCTGGCGGCCTCAATCCCCAGCATCACCGGCCGGCGGTGGTGAATCACGCGACAGCAGAGGCGTGTCTCGCCAAGCTCGATGTCCTGCAGCGACTGTAGGTAGGTGGCGCCTACGCCACCACCGTACTTTCCCAGCTCTGCCGCCGATACCCAGCGGAGCCACGACGGGGAACGCGTCCCGTCAGCTAGGAAATCGAAAACATCCGCAGCCGCGGCCTTGACCCGAATCGTCCGGGTTCCCGCCACTCTTCCTCGCTGGCTGACTCCGCTCGCTCCCCGGCCTGGCGACTCTTCATGGCTGCCAAAGCGTAGGCGCCTACCCCCTGCTCCGTCTGAGGTCTTCACTTCGGAAGGTGAGGAATTGACGATCTATTGACGGCGGCCAGGGCCTGGTTGAGGTTCCATTGACGGCCGTCTCGGTACCCTCAAAACGTGTTCGATCTTCTAGCAGTGGTGATGGTGCTCGTAGCCTTCGGCCTCTTCTACCTCTTCATCGAAGCGATGGATCAGATCTGATGGACGTCGAAGACATCCTGCTGCTGATCCTCTCGTCGGCCACCTTCATCTATTTGGTCTTCGCTCTGATTCGACCCGAGAAGTTCTGATGGGTTTCTGGCTGACCCTCTTGGTGATGGTCCTCGTGCTGGCGGTGATCTGGCGATTCCTGGGGTCCTACATGGCGGAGGTGTACGGCGGAAAGGTTCATTGGTTGGCCTGGTTGGAGCGTCCCACCTACCGACTCCTGGCGATCGATCCCGCCGCTGAGCAGTCCTGGAAACGCTACGCCATGGCCACCATCGTCTTCTCTGCGGTAGCTGTGCTTCTGGTGTACGCCATCCAGCGTTTGCAGGGCGCCTTACCTTTGAACCCCCAGCATCTGGTGGGCGTCAGTCCGTGGTTGGCACTGAACACCGCCGTCTCCTTCGTCACCAACACTAACTGGCAGAACTACGTGGGGGAGTCGACCATGTCGTACTTCACTCAAATGGCTGCCCTGGCAGTCCAGCAGTTCGTCAGTGCCGCGGTCGGGGTACAGATCGCGATCGTTCTCATCCGCGGCTTCGTGAGGCGCGAGTCACCCACCATCGGCAACTTCTGGGTCGACCTGATTCGGGGCGTCTACTACATCCTGCTCCCCATCAGTCTTGTCGTCACCGTCATCTTCGTGGCCCAAGGCGCAGTCCAGACACTGGCTGGTCCGGCCCGCATCCACGACGTCCTCAACGGCGTTTCCCAGACGATCGCCCTGGGGCCGGTGGCCTCGATGTCAGTCATTAAACAGCTGGGTACCAACGGAGGGGGGTTCTTCAATGCCAACAGTGCCGCGCCCTTCGAGAACCCAACCGCCCTGATCAACGTTCTGGAGATCGTGCTGCTCCTGGCCATTCCGCTGGCCCTCACCTACACCTTCGGCAAGATGGTGGGAAACATCCGCCAGGGCCTCGCCCTCCTCGCGACCATGCTCATTCTCTTCGGGGCCATCCTGGGCGTCAGCATGATCGCGGAGACAGGCACCAATCCCGCCCTGACCGCAGCTGGCCTGTCCCAGCAGCAGCAAACCGGCGGGAATATCCAGGGTAAAGAGACGCGGTTTGGTCCGGCCGTTTCCGACCTCTTCGTCATTGCCTCGACGGAGACATCGACTGGCTCCGTCGATGGCTCGAACGACTCCTACACGGCGATCGGCGGGGCCGGGCTGCTGGCCGGGATGATGATGGGAGAAGTCTCACCTGGCGGTGATGGGAGCGGACTGTACACACTGCTCCTCTTCGCGATCGTGGCCGTTTTTATCGGCGGCTTGATGGTCGGGCGAACCCCTGAGTACCTGGGTAAGAAGATTCAGGCGCGGGAAGTGAAGCTCGCTTCGATCGGAGTCCTGATGATGCCGATAACTGTGCTCGCCCTGACCGCTCTAGCGGTAGCCATTCCGGCTGGAGTCAGTTCCGTCTTCAACCACGGACCGCATGGCTTCTCCGAGATCCTCTACGCATTCACCTCGCAGGCGAACAACAACGGCTCAGCCTTCGCTGGCCTCGACGGCAACACGACTTTCTACAACCTGGCCGGAGCCCTCGCAATGCTCTTGGGAAGGTTCGGAATCATCATTCCCGTCATCGCGGTGGCTGGCTCGCTGGCGGCCAAGAGATACATTCCCGACACGGTGGGAACGATGCGCTCTGACAAGCCCATCTTTGTCGGGCTTCTGCTGGGCACGGTGGTGCTGGTTGGCGGCCTCACCTTCCTTCCCGCCATCTCTCTCGGCCCGATAGCTGAGGGATTGCTGCACCACGGAGTGCTCTTCTCATGAGCGCCGAGCTGAGCGCCATGCCCGGTGACGCTGCCCTCGTCAGACCGGCTACCGCGGCTCCTGGCGACCCGGAGGAGGCTGTGGCGGGCCCGTCGGGTGGGGGCAGAGGTCGTCGCCAACTGCCCTGGATGACAAGGGACATCCTGGGCAGGGCAATCATTGACTCCTTCGTCAAGCTTGACCCGCGAACACAGGTCAAGAACCCGGTGATGTTCGTTGTCCTGCTGGGGACGCTGGTCACCTTCGTCTCGTCGATCTTCCATCCGTCGGTATTCGACTGGGTGGTCACCGCGACCCTCTTCGTCACCGTCCTCTTTGCCAACTTCGCTGAGGCCACCGCCGAAGGGCGAGGACGGGCCCAGTCGGACACACTCCGTCGGATGCGCGCCGACACCATGGCCCGGCGCCTCAACTCCGACGGCACCGAGGCGAGCGTGGCGGCGGCAGGACTGGTCAAAGGTGACCGGGTCGTCTGCGAGGCCAACGACATAGTTCCCTCGGACGGAGAAGTCGTCGAGGGGGTGGCTTCGATCGACGAGTCCGCGATCACAGGTGAGTCGGCGCCGGTGATCAGGGAAAGTGGTGGGGATCGCTCCGCGGTGACCGGTGGTACCCGCGTGCTCTCCGATCGCATCGTGGTTCGGATCACCGCCGAACCTGGACACACTTTTCTCGATCGGATGATCGCCTTGGTCGAAGGCGCGGACCGCCAGAAGACTCCCAACGAACTCGCTCTGACGATTCTTTTGGCCGCCCTGACCATCATCTTTGTCCCAGTCTGCATCGCTCTCGCTCCCTTCGCCGGCTACGCCCACGGGAAGGTCTCGGTGGTGATCCTGATCGCGCTCTTGGTCTGTCTCATACCAACGACCATCGGCGCTTTGCTCTCAGCCATCGGCATAGCGGGGATGGATCGCTTGGTCCAACGCAATGTCTTGGCCATGAGTGGTCGGGCGGTGGAGGCAGCGGGTGACGTCAGCACCCTTCTGCTGGACAAGACGGGCACCATCACCTTGGGCAATCGCATGGCCGAGACCTTCACTCCCGTCGGTGGCATCTCCGAACGCGACCTCGCTGACGCAGCGCAGTTGGCATCACTGGCCGACGACACTCCCGAGGGTCGGTCGATTGTCGTCCTGGCCAAGGAGCGCTTCGGGATCCGGGGGCGGGAGCTGAGCGCCACCCACCGGATCATTCCCTTCAGCGCCCTGACCCGGATGTCGGGGCTTGATATCGACGGCCGTCAGATTCGTAAGGGGGCCGGCGAAGCGGTGAGGAACTGGGTCAAGGAGCAGGGTGGGAGCGTCACCGACGAACTCGCCCCCATCGTCGAGCGCCTCTCTCGCGCCGGCTCGACGCCGCTGGTGGTTGCGGACGGTCCGCGAGTCCTCGGTGTGGTGGAACTGCGGGACGTGGTCAAGTCGGGTATCCGGGTGCGTTTTGATGAATTGCGCAGGATGGGGATTCGGACGGTGATGGTCACCGGCGACAACCCCCTCACCGCCGCCACCATCGCGGCCGAGGCCGGGGTCGACGACTTCCTGGCTGAGGCCACTCCCGAGGCCAAGATGGCTCTGATCCGCCAGGAACAGGAAGGCGGCCGCTTGGTGGCAATGGCCGGGGATGGGACCAACGACGCTCCGGCATTGGCGCAGGCGGACGTCGGCGTCGCCATGAACACCGGGACGATGGCCGCCAAGGAAGCGGGCAACATGGTCGACCTGGACTCGAACCCCACCAAATTGATCGAAGTCGTCGCCATCGGCAAGCAGTTGCTGATCACCCGGGGGGCGCTCACCACCTTCTCCATCGCCAATGACGTCGCCAAGTATTTCGCCATCATCCCGGCTCTGTTTGTAGCGACCTACCCGCAGCTCAAGGCACTCAACATCCTGCAACTGCACAGCCCGCACACCGCTGTCCTGTCGGCCGTGATCTTCAATGCCCTGGTCATCGTCGCGCTGATTCCCTTGGCTCTGCGGGGAGTGCGCTACCGGCCCTCGACGGCCACCGCCCTGCTGCGGCGCAATCTCCTTATCTACGGTGTCGGGGGCCTGATCGCTCCCTTCATCTTCATCAAGCTCA
>PLDE01000063.1 GCA_003135035.1 Candidatus Dormiibacterota bacterium
CGCCACCAGGGAAGGCGGAAGCGAGGATGCCGAGCAGATCCACCGGGTCTACCAGCACGTCAGCTGGATGCGCCGGGAGAGCCCGGAGGAATGGAGAGAGCGGATCGCCCAGCAGCGATGCTGGGTGGCCGAGATCGACGGGCAGGTGGTCGCGGTCGCCCGGTGGAGCATGTCGTTCGGCCCCTGGGTCGAGGTCGGGGGAGTCGCCACCCACCCCGACTTCCGGCGCCGCGGCGCCGGTGCCGCGGTGACCTTGGCGGCAGCTTCGGCCGCGCTGGCGGAAGGCCGTCGGGTCGCCCTGCGCTACGGTGACCCGGAGCTGGCGGCGCTTTACCACCCGCTCGGTTTCGAGCACGTTGGGCGCGAGCTGGTGTTCTACCGGCGTAGCTGAAGCGAGTCCGACGTATGATCGCTCGGTGCCCGACCTCAAGTCGGTGCTGGCCTGGTCAGCGGTCGCGGCCGGGGTGGCCATTGCGGCGGAACGGCGACTCTCTAAGTCTCTGGCAGACGCGGAGGCGCCGATCCTGGACTGGGAGCTGGTCCGGCGGACCGCCTATTCCCGCTGCGGCGGGGACGGCATGGCCGATGTCGAGAAGGCCGGACGTGACTACGATCCCTTAGTCGCGGAGTTGGTGCCCATGCTGGCCCAGGCCTGCAACAGCAGCCCTCAGGAGGCGACCTTCGGCCGGGTCAGAGTGGTCGGTCGGCACGGCTTCATCGACCAGAACCTGGACATGATGCGGCGCATGCTGCGCCCCATCGAGGCGGGAGAAGCCGGCTGGGGCCAGATGCGACCCAGCCCGCTGATGCGGGTGCCCAGCAGCCTCTACGTCGGCACCCTGTTGGGCTTCATGGCCCGCCGGGTCCTCGGTCAGTACGACCCGGTGCTCACCCTCCCGCCGGGATCGGTGCCAGCGGAGGAGACGGCGGAGCCGCTCCCTGTCCCGGCGCTCCTGATCGTGGAGCCCAACGTCCGGCACTTCTCGGAAGCCTCGAACCTCCCCATTGATTCGCTGCGGCGCTGGCTCATGCTCCATGAGCTCACCCACGCTTGGCAGTTCGAGCTCCATCCCTGGCTCCGCGAGCACCTGGGCCAGATGGTCGGCGAGTTGAGCCGGGGCCCAGGGACAGGCAAGAAGGGCCGTGGTCTGGACGAACTGACCCAGGCTGCCCGAAACCTCCGGCCTCAGCTGGTGCTGGTCGGACGCGTTCAGGCGGTGATGACCGTCCTCGAGGGCCACGGCAACTACATCATGCGCGAGGCCGGGCGCCGCCACTTCCCCGACTTCGACACCCTCGATGACGCCTTTCGCCGCCGCCACGATCCTCCCCAGGCGGCCGAGCGCCTCCTGCTCTGGATTTCCGGGGTCGCCTTCAAGCTCCAGCAATACCAGCAGGGCGAGCGCTTCCTGCGGGAGGTCTACGGCTCGGCCGGCCAGGCCGGGCTCGACCGCATCTGGGCTGGTCCGGAGAACCTTCCCGGTTGGTCGGAGGTCCGTCACCCTGATCAGTGGCTCCGCCGCACCGGGTTCCGGCGTAGTGATCCCGAGCCCGGCACCAGTCGGCCCCAGCCGGCCCCGGCCTAAGTCAGAGCGTCCGCTAGCCGCGCCGGGCTGCTCGCCGGACAGCAATCGCTGACCAGCGCGGCTACACTTCGCAAGTGAAAGGTCTGGTGTGGGCTCTCCGTTTCTTGACCCGTTCGCCTGTCCGCTCAGACGCAGCACAGGAGCAATTGCCATGAAGTCTCCTCAGCGTCGATCCAGGTCCAAGTCACCCCTGGCTGTCCTGCGCTCTGAGTTAGAGCGGGTACGGGCGGGCCTCCGGGACCTTTCAGGTGCCCGTGACCAATCGCTGCGGCCGGCTCTGGTGCCGATACCGATCGGGGGACTCCAGCAGCCCCGGCCGGAGCTGCCTCAGGACACACCGCCGGTCCACCTCGCCTTTGGCAGGAAGAAGGACAAGTCCGACGACGACGATGAGGAGGCCGACGCTGGCAATGGAGATGGTGTCCTTGACCCCGACGCTGACTCGAGATTGGACCAGTTGCCCCCGATTCCGTCCGCGATGGCAGCCTCAGAACCGGCCCCGCCGGATCAGGTCGAGATCGACCAGGACACGGCTGCCTCATGGCGCCCGCTCGATGCGGCCGCCGAGGGCTCAACTGCGGCCGAGGACGAGCCCGCCGACGACCTAGGGCCGGAGCGGGAGCTGCGGCCCTGGGGTACAGCCTCGTTCAGCACTCCTGATGCAGCGTCCCGTCTTGATTCCGACTCCGACACCGACGAACCCGGCCCCTGGGGGGTTGTCGGCAACGATGACCAGCCCGCAGCCTTCAATCCCGCCGTGGTCGGCCCCGCCGAAGAACAGCCGGAGAACCTGTCCTGGCTGCAATCAGGCGCGGCTGAGGAGTCGGCACCCTGGTCTCTCGCTGAAGATACCCCCAGCGCAACTGGGGAGCCAGAGGCAGAGGAAGTCAGCGACAGCGTCGGCGAGATCGACGAGGCCGAAGAGATCGAGCCCGAGACTCCAGTCGAGGAGGCGCCCGAGTCCGCTGAGGGTTTGGATGCCTTCAGCGAAGTCCTCACTGTCCAAGAGGAGCCCTGGTCAGCCCCGGTCGCTGTGGTCGAGGAGACGGTAACCTTTCAGACCAGTTCGCTCCCCAGCACGCCGACCAGCTCGCCTGACCCGTCTGGTCTCCAAACCCGGTCCTTCCCTCTCCCCGAGGGTGAGGTCGTCTTTCGCAATCTCCGAGCTGGATTCACCGATCCCGCCCGCCTGCTCCGGCACCTGGCCGGTGAAGGCCACACCGGTGTCCTCCATGTGCTCGGCGTGGACGGAGCCAACAGCTACGTGGTGCTGGTGGACGGCTATGTCGTGGCGGTGGCGGTCGACCGCCAGGGCAGCATCACCACCACCAACCGGATCTCATTTCCCAACTTCCCTAACAGTCAGGACACCATCAACGTCATCAGCTATTCGCGTCAGATCGCCCGGGGCCTGGGACTCTTGCTCCACGCTCCCGTGCGCTTCGCTGGTCTGGGGGCCATGTTCGTCAATCTGGAGGGTCTGCGCAGCTACCTGAGCAAGTACTCCTCCAGCGGCGGCCTGATCGTGCATGCCCACGATGGGATCGGGGTGGCCCTCTTCGAAGATGGCAAGTTGCTGGGTGCCTATGCCAACGGCAATGCCCCCACCTCCGACTTGGCCCAGCTTCGCGACCTCGTCAAGGACTTGGAGGCCGAGATCGACGTTCGCTTCGGAGGCCCCCAGGAACTGGAGCCCACCCCGCTCGACACCCTGCTGTCCGGCCATCCCTTGTGACCGCTGGCCCGGGGCCAAATCCAGGACATGACCTCACTGAGAGTCAGCGCCAGTTCTCTCAGGTAGCGGAGGCTTACCGCCGGAGTCCGAGCCACGCCGACCCCGTCTCGCTGGCTCGCTTCCTCGCCCTGGCTGAGCTCCGCCCCAACCACCGGGTGCTCGACCTGGCCACCGGGACCGGCAACGTCGCCCTGGCGGCGGCCGTGCAGGTGGCCGAGGTGGTGGGCCTGGACATCACCCCGAAAATGCTCGACCAGGCCAAGCAACAGGCCGCGGAGCGGGAGATTCGAAACGTCAGCTTTATCGTCGGGGATGCCGAACGTCTCCCCTTCGCCGCCGCCAGTTTCGACCGCGTTCTGGTGCGCTCGGCTCCCCATCACTTCAAGCAGCTGATCCCGGCGCTCAGCGAGGCATATCGGGTGCTCCGTCCCGGCGGGGTGTTCGCTGTCAGTGACTGCTCGCCGCCACCGGTGGTTCGGGATTGGCTGGAGGTGGTCGAGGTCGGCCGCGATCCTTCCCACTTCCGCAGCCGGGCTTTGGAGGAGTGGCGGGCGCTGCTGCAGTCTCTGGGCTTCACCGTTGAACACGCTGAGCGGATTGAGCAGGAGAAGGACATTCTGGAGTGGTTTGACGTCGCCAGCGTCAGCGACAAGCGCAAGCGCCAGCTCCTCGACTATTACGAGACCGCTCCCCAGGCGGTCCGCGGCCAGCTCCTAGCTCAGTGGCGCGAGGGCCGACTCTACCACCGCTACTGGCATGCTCTGATCCGGGCGCGGCGGCCGATCCACCCGCCTGCCTGATCTCAGGCTGGGATAGGCTACAGAGGTGGCGGAACCGGTTGACCTGAGCGGCGTCCATCGCGAGCTCGACTCCGTCAAGCGCGCCGTCTGCCACTGCCAGCTGCGCGGGGAGTGTCTCGGCTGCAAGGGAATTGAGATGGTCCGCCAGCAGATGGAGGCGGTGGTGGCAGCAGCATCCCAGCCGATACTCCTCCAGGTCGCTCACGAGACCGCTGCCAAGGAGATGCTCACCCAGTTCTCGCAGATGCAGGAGCGACTGATGGACGATCCC
>PLDE01000088.1 GCA_003135035.1 Candidatus Dormiibacterota bacterium
CCGGTCATCGCCACCGCGTCGTTGAACAGCAGCTTATAGGTCATGCGCGTGCCGGAGGCGGCGGCCTGGCGGATCTGGCTCATCCCGGTTGCTCTGGTTGCGGTGATGCGGGTGGTGGCCGCCGGCCCCACGGTGTTCTCGCAGGTGATGCAACTCCTGCTCGTCGCCCTGGGCCTTGCTACCGCCATCGCCTGGGGCTGCGCCGGCTTCTGGGCCGACCCCAACGTCCGCTATTGGCGGGTGCTGCAGGCGGATGTCGGCTTCATGTGTGTGGGGATCGGCAGCGGCGATGTGCAGGGCCTGGCTGCCGCCCTGCTCCTGATCACGTTGCACTGGCTGGCGGGAGCGGCTCTCAGCGAACCGAGCGGTGCGCGCTCACATCTCCTGGCCTCGGTTGGTTTGTCCGGGGCTCCACCGTTTGGAGGGTTCACCGGCAGGATTCTTGCCGTGGTCGGAGCCGCCTTCATGGGCCCGGTCGTGGTCTCCCTGCTCCTCCTCGCCTTCGGACTGCAACTTGCCGCCAGTGGTGCGGGAGTCACCGAAGCGGTTCGTCGGGCAGGAGTTCGCGGTCCCCGGCCGGCCGAGTTGCTCGGATTATTGGCAGCTCTGGGGGCTCTGGGTCTGGGCCTGGTGGCCGGTCCCTTCCTCCAGTTGGCGTTTGGTCTCCACCTATGAACCACCTGCTACTCGGCTTCGCCCTCTGCGCCGCCCTGGCCATCTACCCGGGGGGATTGGCCGCCCTGGTCGCCGCCTTGGCGGGAGGGCTGATCCAACTCTGGACCGGAAACGGGGAGGGCCGGGGCCGTCGGGCCTGGGTACCAGGCAGTCTCGGGGGCTTCTTACTGGGACTGGCCCTGGCAGGCTTGGCGCTGGCGCCGATGCCCTGGCCCGACAGTCCCGTCGCACCGATCGCGATTTCCTGGGCGGCGGGGAGCAGTGTCGGGGGGATTACCCTCAGCCTGATCGGCCTTGGGATGCTCCAACTGCTCGGGACCAAGCAGCCCGGGCAGGGATGGAACCTGGGCTTGCTGGCGATCTGGTCGATGGGATTGGTGAGTCTGGCCCTCGCGGTTCACTCCGGCAGCTGGTCAGGAGTGCTCAACGCGGGGGGTCTGGGCGCCGAGCTGGGCCGCGTCGGTCTCGCCACCCTGGGACTGATCCTCCTACCGCTGGTGCTGCGCCGGGCCCCGGGGGGTGTTTCTTTGTCCAGCGCCGCCTGGGCGGCGGGTACGGGCGTGGCACTGCTCCTGGCCCTGCCCCAGATCCAGGCGACCCCCTTTCCGGTGGCGATCGCCGCCTGGTGGGGTCTGATGGCAGCGATTGGACTGGTCTGGGCCGCCAGCGCTCGCTGGGGGCCGCACATTATCCGTAACCTGGGGGTGGCGCTTCCCGCTGCTACACTCAATGTTCCGTGAAGCGCTTGTCGGCGCGGGGATCACGATCCCCCTTGGACCGGCCCCCGCCACGGGAACTGGAGGCCCTGTGAGGACGTGGTCGAACTAGTCCTAGCTTCCGGCTCGGAGCGCCGCCGCGAACTGCTGGTGAGACTAGGGCTCAGGTTCGTCGTGGTCCAGCCGGAGGTCGAGGAGAAACTGCTGCCCGGCATGTGCGCTGACCTGGCCGTGCAACTGATCGCTAGGAGCAAGGCTCACGCTGGCCTGGAGTTGGTTCCCACCCGGGACGCCTACCTGCTCGCCGCCGACACCATCGTGATGGGGCCGACCGGGCCCCTGGGTAAGCCCCATACCGTCGAGCGAGCCCGCGAGATGCTGACCTCGCTCAGAGGGCAGCGCCACGTGGTCCTGACCGGTATCTGCGCCCTCAGCGCGACCTCCAAGAAGGAGGCCACCGGCGTCTCGCGTTCAGCGGTACGGATGCGCGAATTCAGTGATAGCGAACTGGAGCAATACATCGCCGGCGGCGAACCGCTCGACCGCGCCGGTTCCTACGCAATCCAGGGTCTGGGGGGTTCCTTGGTCGACGCTATCGCCGGGCGCACCGACACCGTGATCGGCCTCGACTGCCAGATGGCGATGCAGCTGCTCAGCGAAGTCGGCTATCCCGTTCCGCTTCCGACCGCGCCCGATCGTCATGTCGCCCTGGGCAAGGCGGCCGCCACGCGCCGCCCCCTGGCGAGCTCCAATCGGGTCGGGGGATCACGCTGAGGCTGCGGGCTCTCAGCGGAGTGGCGGGGGTCGCTTCGGTGGGACTTGCGCTGGGATCGCTAGTCACCGCTTGCGGGTCGGCCCGCCTAGGCGGTCTCGAAGTCTCCACCTCCGTCGTATCCAACGGCTCCACCGCCAGTTCGTCGTCGGTGCCTCAGGGCACCGACCTCGACGTCCAGATCACCGTCAGCAACGTCAGTCAAAACAGCGTCGGCGGGGTTACCGTGCGCGTTACCGTCCCGCAAGGACTGACCTACTTGGACACCGAGACAACCTCGACCAACGGCAACTCGGTGCGATCCGCCGACGTGGCACCCAAGAGCAAGGAATCGACGTTGATCTGGGGCGCCTGGTCGATGGGCCCGCGATCCTCGAACAGCAAGTCGCAGGTACTAATCACGGCGGAGCTGGAAGCAACCGGTGCCCCGGCCCCGGTGCAGATTTCACCGACGGTTTACGCGACCGGATTCGTCAATGCCTTGTCGGGTCCATCCCTGGGCCTGACCATCTCACCGGCGCCGTCGCTCGGGATTCAGCTCCGGGTCAGTCCGGCGACGACCGTTCCGGGGCAAAAGATCACCTACGACGTGGTGGTGACCAACACGGGCAGCGGGGAGGCACCCGATACCTCGATAGGAATCACCTTGCCTGATGACTTCGACTATGCGGGAGCGTCGGGGAGCTCTGGCAATGCCAGCCTGGGAAACGCTACTTTACCCAACGTCGGCACCGAGATTCCCATCTGGAGTGGCAGCGACATACCCGGCGCCGGTTCCTCGGGGCCAGTGACTCTCTCGCTCACCTTCACCGTCCAGGTCCTGGCGATAGTGCCCGCGGGCATCTACACGTGCTCGGCAACCCTTGTC
>PLDE01000011.1 GCA_003135035.1 Candidatus Dormiibacterota bacterium
TGTGGCGGCTGCTCCCGCTGCCGTGGGCGAAGGCGACCATCCCGCGGAGGACTTCGGGCACCGTGAAATGTCCGGCGAGACGAACCGGCCCCACGTGCACTTCGACCTCCTCATCTCGAACCGGGGGATCGTCGCCGACGCTCGCAACCGTGGGTGAGGAAGTGAGACCCTGGGCCGCTCGTTGGAGGAGAGCCTCGACGTCGGCGTCAGAGGTAGGGGAGAAGTCCCGGTACCACTCGCCGACGGCGTAGAAGGGCTCGGGAGCTTCGAGGCACACCACTTGATCACAGATTTCAGCCAGTTCGGCCAGAGAGGATCGTGATACAACCGGTGCCGCCATCACCACCCGGGTGGCGCCCAGGGCCCGAGCAACCTGACAGGCCGCACGGGCAGTCGAGCCGGTCGCGATGCCGTCATCGACCACCACTGCGGTGCGTCCCACGAGAGCAACGGGGGGACGGTCGCCTCGGTAGCGGCGACTCCGGCGCTCGAGCTCGGCCCGTTCTCGTACTTCCACCGCGGCGAGCTCGGGGCCGGTGACCTGAGCCGACTGCAGCGTTTCCCGATTGAGGACGCGCACTCCGCCCTCACCGATTGCGCCCATGGCAAACTCAGGCTGGAACGGCACGCCAAGCTTGCGCACCATGATGATGTCGAGCGGCTTGGCCAGCACTTGGGCCACCTCAAAGGCGACGGGTACCCCGCCCCTCGGTAGTCCGAGCACTACAACGTCCTCACTTTCGAGATGGCGCCGCTCGAGCTCTCCGGCCAACCGTCGACCAGCATCGACCCGGTCACGAAACATTACGGCCACCTCCTCGTGGACTGCTGCCAGCCTCTCTCGTGAGCGTTTGTGGGGCTAGGGCCGATGGTCCCCGCCGCACTCCGAGAAGCTGCACTTCCGCAACGCCACCCCGCCTTGCGTCCCGCTAGGGACCTTCGACCCTGTTGAGGTGCTCGTCTCGGGATGAAGATCGCATGTGGACGAAGGGAGATTCACATGCAAGCCAAGGTAGGAGATCGCATCGTGATCAAGGGTCACCGCGTCGGTGAACCTGATCGCGACTGCCAGGTGATCGAGGTGCACGGGCTCGACCGTCCTCTCTACCATGCCGCCGCGGTCTTCGCCGGGGTACTGCCGGTGCTCCTGGAGCGGTTGGCGGAGCGCCTCGGGGAGGCGGCCGGCGGGGGTCCCGATGTCAGCGCCGCTCTGCGCGCTCTCTACTCGGCCAGCGCTCGCAACGTGGAGCGGCTGGGTCCCGAGCGGGGCTTGAGCGGTCCCCTGCAGCGCCGCGACCAGGGAACTGTTGCCGCCCACCTGGCGGCTTTGCGGCAATTTGATCCCCGGCTAGCCGATGTTTACACGACCATCGAGGCGGCGGCCAGGCTCGCGCCGGCCGACCTGCCGAGAAAGGAGGTTGACAGTGAGTGACCAGGCAGTCCGGCGCAAGCCGGTTCAGATCGGCGATCTCAGGCGGTGGAAGCGGGAGGGCCGGCGCTTCGCCATGCTCACCGCCTACGACTACACCACCGCCAGCTGGCTGGATCAGGCCGGTATCCCGATTCTCCTGGTGGGGGACTCCGTCGGTGGCGTGGTGCTCGGACACCTGCTCCGAGATGGTGCCTACGACACCGTCCCGGTAACCCTGGAGGACATCCTCCACCACGCCAAGGCCGTCGCCCGCGGCGCCCGGCACCCTTTGCTGGTGGGCGACCTCCCCTTCATCTCATACCGCCTCGGGCTCGATGAGGCGACCAGGTCCGCCGGACGGCTTCTCCAGGAGGGCGGCATGCAGGCGGTCAAACTGGAAGGTGGCGGCCCCATGATCGAGGTGGTCGGCCATCTCGTCGAGCGGGGCATTCCCGTCATGGGTCACCTAGGTCTGACCCCCCAGAGCGTGCATGCCATGGGCGGGCTGCGTGCCCAGGGCCGCGATGACGAGGGAGCCTCTCGGATCCGTGACGCGCTGACCGGACTGGAGCAAGCGGGCGCCTTCGCGGTCGTCCTCGAAGGCATGCCCAGCGCTCTGGCGGCAGAGCTCACCGCGGCCACCTCTCTGCCCACGATCGGCATCGGTGCCGGGGCTGCCTGCGATGGCCAGGTGCTGGTGGTGCACGACATGCTCGGGCTCACCATTGGTCCAGTGCCCAAATTCGTCAAGAGATACGCGGCGCTGGGGGAGGAGATCGCCGAAGCGGCGCGGCGGTTCCAGGCCGAGGTGGAGTCGGGAACCTTCCCCGATCCCGAGCACAGCTATGGCTGAGCGGGGAGCTCGGGTCGCCTCGGGCGGGTCACGGGCCCGCACCCTGCCTGAGATCGTCACCACCCCAGATGAGCTCCGCCGGCTGAGGCTGGAGTGGACTCGCTCCGGCCGGCAAGTCGGGCTGGTGCCGACCATGGGGGCCCTCCATCCCGGCCACCTCTCCCTGGTCGCCCTGGCTCAGCGCGAGTGCAGCACGGTGGTGGTTTCCATCTTCATCAATCCCCTCCAATTCGGGGAGGGGGAGGACTACCTCGCCTATCCCCGCCAGCTCGAGTCTGACCTGGCGCTCCTGGCCGAGCGGGGCGTCCAGGTCTGCTACTGCCCGACCGTGGATGGGCTCTATCCCGACGGTTTCGCGACCAAGGTGGTGGTCAAAGCCGGCGGCGACCTCTGGGAGGCTGCCCGCCGCCCGGGGCACTTCGCCGGAGTGGCGACGGTGGTGGCCAAGCTCTTTGCCAGCACGGGACCGTGCCGGGCTTACTTCGGTGAGAAGGATGTCCAGCAGGTGGCCGTTGTCCGTCGCCTGGCTCTGGACTTGGACCTCGGGGTCGAGGTGGTCATGGGTCCCACGATTCGGGACCGTGACGGGCTGGCTTTGAGCAGCCGAAATCAGCTGCTCTCGGCCGCCGGAAGGGAGTCTGCTCGCTGTCTCTCCCGGGCTTTGACCAAAGCCGGTGAGCAGTTCCGAGCCGGCGTGGTCCGGGGCGTCGACCTGACCCGGGCGGCGGCGTCGGTGATCGAGCAGGAGCCGGGAGTGGAACTCCACTACGCTGGGGTTGTGGATCCCTCCGACTTCCAGCCGGTGGAGGTGGCTAGCGCCGACTCCCGGGTGCTAGTGTCCGCTCAACTCGAGGGAGTGCATCTCATCGATACCTCGAGGCTTGGGTCCCCGCTCCAGCTGGAGCGCTGACTGGTGGGCCAGGCGGTGACGCGGGAGGCTCCTGACCGTCGCTTCGACCTGGTGGTGGTGGGTAGCGGCATCGCCGGACTCTTCGCCGCCGTCAAGGCCGCCCGAGCCGGCCTCAGGGTGGCCGTGCTCACCAAGGCGACCATGCAGGAGTGCAGCAGTCGCTACGCCCAGGGCGGGATTGCGGCCGCTGTCGATCCCGACGACAGCCCGCTTCTCCACGCTGCCGACACCCTGGCCGCCGGCCGGGGGCTCTGCGATCCCCTGGCGGTCCAAGCCCTGGTGGAGGAGGGGCCGGGGAGGATCCGCGAACTGGTCGACCTCGGGGTGCACTTCGATACCCAGGACGGGGTGCTCCTNNCTGGTGGCCCGGGAGGCCGCCCATTCCCGCTCTCGCATCGTTCACGCGGGAGGTGACGCGACCGGCAAGGAGGTCGAGGAACTGCTGGCCCTGCGGGCGACCGGCGCGGTTGAGCTGATCCTGGAGGAGCACTCGGTGCGTCGGCTGCTCCTCAGTGGCGACCGCTGCTGGGGGGTGGAGGCGATCTCCATGCGGCGGCCCAGCTTGCGCCGCCTTGAGGCGGGCGCGGTGCTGCTCGCCACCGGCGGTTTGGGGCGGCTCTATCGCTACACGACCAACCCTTTGCCGTCGACCGGAGACGGCGTCTGGCTCGGCTACCGGGCCGGGGCGGAAATCGCCCACCTGGAATTCGTCCAATTCCACCCCACCGCCCTCGCGCTCGCGGGCGCTCCTCCCTTTCTGATCTCCG
>PLDE01000026.1 GCA_003135035.1 Candidatus Dormiibacterota bacterium
ACTGGTCGAGGCAACTGTCGCTGTCGAGGACCGCCACTTCTACCAGGACACCGCCTCCGCCGACCTCCCCCGGATTGTCGAGTCCGGCGTCAAGGACCTGCTCCAACACAGCGCGGTTCAGGGGGCCAGCACAATCACCGAGCAGCTCGCCAAGATCTCATTTCTCACTCCCCAGAAGACGATCACCCGAAAGATTCGCGAGTTGCTCTTGGGCTACGAGATCTCCAAGCTCTTCGCCCCCAACTCCATCCTCCAGATGTATGTCAACCGGATCCCCTACGGCAACCAGGCCATCGGCATCGAGTCGGCCGCCGAGCTGTACTTCCATGTCACCGCCAAGCAGCTGGATCTCGCCGAGGCCAGCATGCTGGCCGGGATACCGGACGCACCGACCGCCTACAACCCGAACCTCAACCCGGGAGTGACGGGGACCGCCAATCTGGCCAAGGACCGCCAGCACGTCGTCCTCGAGGCCATGGTGCGCAACAGCTACATCACCCAAAAGCAGGCAACCGCCGCCTTCAAAGAGCCCCTCACCGTCTATCCCTGGGAGGACAACGAAGTCGACCAAGACCCCGACTTCGTGCAGTTCGCGGAGAGCCAGCTGCAGGCGCAATTCGGCGATGCCTATCTCAACCCCGGGGGCTGGACGATCTACACCTCCTTGAACACAGCCGACCAGGCGGCCGGGATCGCCGACCTGCAGAACACCACCAAGAACGCCGAATTGGAGCGCGACTTCAACATCGGCGACTCCGACCTGGAGTCGGTCGATCCCCGCACGGGGGAGATCCTGGCCATGGTGGGCACCTCAGACCCAACCGGACAATGGGGCCAGATCAACATGGTCACCGAACCGCGGCGGACCGGTTCGTCCTTCAAGATGTTCACCTACACGGCGGCCCTCGCCTCGGGCAAATTCACGATGACCACACCGATCTTGAACGAACCGATCGATATCGATGGCTATGCACCGGTCAACTACTCCCGCACCTTCACGGGCATCTGCCAACTGAAGATCTGTTTTGGCAACTCGATCAACGTCCCGGCGGTCAAGGTGGAGGACATCACCGGCCTCCAGAACGTGGCTGACATGGCCCAGCGGATGGGGGTGACAGACCTTTTGAATCCGCAAAACACGTATGGCCTGGCTCTCACTCTGGGGGGCACGGCCCTGGGCATCACCATGCTCAACATGTCGGTCGGGGCCTCCGTCCTGGCCAGCGGTGGGGTGCTGCATCAGCCCACCACCATCCTCCAGATTCTCCGCGGCAACAAGCAGATCTACCAGTACAACGTGGCCGACAACTCGCTCCAGGTGGTCCCTCCCGACGTGGCCTACATCATGAACATGATTCTTCAGAGCAACCAGAATCGGCAGCCCGAATTCGGCATCGTCAACGGCCTGACCATCCCCAACCGGATCGTGGCCGTAAAGACCGGTACCTCTGACTACGGGATCGGCGATCTCGAGGGGATCGGCGACAACTGGGTCTTCGGCTGGACCCCCACCCTCCTCACCTCGACCTGGGTGGGCAACCCCGACTACACCACCCTCTCGGCGGTGTCCTCGGGTATCACAGGAGCCGCCCCGCTCTGGCAGACATACATGGAGCAGGTCTTGCCGAGTCAGCCGAACATCTGGTACGCCAAGCCGTCGGATGTCGTCGAGGTGGGCACCGGGCTCAATGCCAACTTCTACCTGCCCAACACCGTCTCATACGCCACCCAGGACACCAACTGCCCAGGCGCCTATCGCAGTGACTGGAACGGCGTCTGCTAGGAGGCCAGGGCAACCCGTCAGCAGGCCCGGCCGCCGGGACACCCCAATCACGAAGCAATTTCGTACTCTCCCGCACACCGACGAGGCAGCTGCTAGCGGACCGCGGCTCCCTCACCGGCCGGAAGCTGGCTCTGGATCCAGGTATCGATGGTGTCGTCGGACTCCCAGGAGGTGATCAAGGAGTAGCGGGGATCAGGCCCGGGGTGATGGACGACGTGGGAGAGTCGCTCGGTGTCAATCACCAGCTGCATGCCCGGATGGAGAACGATCCGGGACTCGGTTGCGGGATCGTCGCTCTTCTCGCGCAGGATGAAGGTGGACTTGCCCGGGCTGTCGGCTAACTCCAGCCAGGCCCTGACGACCCAACCGCTGCCGTCCGGGTTGAGACGATTGTTGTCGTCGACGTGCAGCTGCTTGAGCGCCTGCGCCTCTTCGCTGGGATTCAGTTTGATCACTCGAACCCGACCGAAGTTGCCTCCGATCGCCTCGACGTAGTCGACCAGAGTGGGGGCTATCTTGCGGTTGTCCGTCCAGACCCCGCCCTTGTCGGGCTTACCGTGCTCCCAGAAGCCGTGACACTCCATTTCCCCGTTGGCAGAGGCCAGGGGGGCGAAGTTGGTGTCGCCTCCGCTCTTCCAGTCCACGAAATCCAGGCTCTCCCACTCCTTGGGGGGAATCGCCGGACCGTCGTAGTCCCGGAGCACAACAAAGCCACGGTCGGCCAGGACATCCAGCTTCCGATGCATTAGTTCTCCTTCCTGCTGATGGCGCCCAGCCCGGCCCGAAGCAACGGCCAGGGAACCATCCCATGCTAGCCGCTCAGATCAGAGAGAGTCCACCCGCAATTGGCCCGCGAGGATCCGAAGGGAGCTACCTAACGAGCCGGAGCCGAGACCGAACGGGGCCCCAGAACCGCCGCGGCGAGCTTCTCCAGACCATCCGACGTGACCGCGTCGGGGAAGTGGCAGCAGACCTCCTTAACTCCCAGGTCGAGGTACTCCTGGAGCTGCTGGGCACAACCTGCCGGAGTGCCAACCAGCCTCCTCCGGCGGTAGCTGACCACATCCTCGCCGTGCCGGTTGTGGAGCTCGACCAACCGATCCGCCTCGGCCTCGGTGTCCGCTACCAGACAGTCCAGGACGACCGCCACGCGCACCGATTCCGGCCGGCGTCCGGCCGCCCGGCAGTGCCCGGCCAGGATCTCGAGCTTGTGGGCCACCCGAGCGGGGGGACCGAAGAGGCTGCAGCCGTCGGCATGGCGCGCGACCTGCCACAGGGTCAGCTTCTCGCCTCCCCCAGCGATCCAGATCGGCGGTCCTCTGCGCTGCACCGGCTTGGGGTAAATGCGGGCATGATCGAGCACGGTATAGCGTCCCTCGAAGCTGGTGTGCTCATGAGCCCAGCTGGCCCGGAGAAGCTCGGCCGCCTCCCCGCAGGCAAAGATCCGCTCCCGCAGCCCGGTTACCGGAATCCCGAAGGCGCGGGCCTCCTCGGCGTCAGACCCGGCACCAAGACCGACCTCCAAGCGGCCCCCGCTGACGACATCCAGGCAGGCCAGTTGCTGGGCCAGCCGCCCCAGGTGGTGCAGCGGCACCGCCAGGCACATGGGCCCGATCCGCACGCTGGAGGTGCTCCAAGCCACGGTCGAGAGGAGGAGAAGGGGGTCGAAGACAGGGCTCGGAGGCTCGGCATCCGCCGCCTGGAGGTGGTCGTACACCCAAGCCGCCCCGTAGCCACTGTGCTCAGCCCGACGGGCCACGCTGATGGCGGCCTCCCAGCGTTGGCCGGCCGCCATCTCCTTGGGGAACTCTGCCCGCCACCCCTGCGGCACGAAGCAGCCGAGCCGGAGGGGCGCGTCGATCACCGAGCTACCGGCACCGGAGTGACCGGCCGGGGACGGACCCGGCGAGCTGGACCCCAGAGGCCCTCCAGGTTGTAGTAGGCACGCTCTCCGGGCAAGAAGATGTGGGCGATGACCGAGTCGTAGTCGAGGCAGGCCCAGGAGCCCTCCTCCAGTCCCGCCCGGGACAGGGGATGCACTCCCGCTTGGGATGCCAGATCAGACATCTCGCCGGCAATCGCCCGAATCTGGCGATCGGTGTCGCCCTCGCAGATCACGAAGAAATCGGCGA
>PLDE01000229.1 GCA_003135035.1 Candidatus Dormiibacterota bacterium
GACTCGGCCATGAAGTGGACGCCGCAGAAGACGATGACCTCGGCATCCGTCTCCGCCGCCGTGCGGGAAAGCCCGAGCGAGTCACCGACGAAGTCGGCGATGTCCTGGACTTCGTCGCGCTGATAGTTGTGGGCCAGGATCAAGGCTTTGCGCTCATGTCGAAGTTCGCGGATCTCTTCCGCGAGCAGCCCTTCGGTTGCAACCGCCATATCTCAATTATGGCCCGTTGCCGAGAGTCCTCCCCCCATGAGCCGGGCAGCTGGGATCGAGCGGGAAGCGAACCTCCCGCCAGCGAACGGCGGCCGCGTCAAAGTCGAGCAGCCGCCCGCCGGTTTCCTGGGCCGGCCCAAAGATCAGCTTGATGGCCTCCAGGGCCTGGAGAGATCCGATCATCCCCACCAAGGGCCCCAGCACTCCCGCCTCGCGACAGGATTGCCCCAGCTCGGTCGGCGGTCCACCGAAGAGACACCGATAGCAGGCACCGCCAGACGGCACCGCGACCACTTGCCCAGCGAGGCCGACCGCGCCGCCGATGACCATTCCCTTCCCGCGAGGAACGCAGTGGTCGTTGACCAGGAACTTGGTGAGCGGATCGTCGGAGCACTCCAGCACCACGTCGGCGGCCGCCAGGAGTTCCCCGATCGATGCCGCACTCACCGCCGCCGCATGGGTCTCGACGGAGATGGTGGGGTTGAGCTCGCCGATCCGTGCTCCCAGCAGGGCGGCCTTGGGCTGACCAACCTCCTCGGTCCGGTAGGCAACCTGCCGGTTGAGGTTGTCCAGTGAAACCTGGTCGGGGTCGATCAGGACCAGGCGTCCGACCCCAGCGGCGCCCAAGTAGAGAGCCGCCGGCACACCGAGCCCGCCACACCCCACCACCGCGGCGGTGGCCTGGCCCAAGCGGAGCTGGCCCGCTTCGCCCACCTCGCGCAACAACAGCTGCCGGCTGTAGCGCTCGACCGCGGCGGCGTTGAGCCCCTGCACGGCCGCGGTCATGGCCGGGCCCTCACCAGCTCGTGACCTGGGCGGCGGCGGCGCAGCGCTCGATGATTCCGGGGTAGTCGATCAAAGCCCATCGCTCCTCCACTTTCCGTTGCCGAGCATCCTCGGCGCAGGCCATCACCACCACCTTAGGTCTCCCCTTCTCCCCCAGGGAGAATTGCACGGTGGCCTCGGTCTCGAGTACGGCGTCGTGGAACAGCACCACCTCGACTCGCCCACCGGAGTCCACGCGGGCGCGACAGTGCTGCCAGGCGCGGCGGTCTTCGCGGCGGTACAGCAGGTGCAGCTCCAGGCCAGCCTCAGAGGACAAGACAGCTGGCCGCCGACCCGCAAACGGCGATCACTTCTGCTCGGGAGGCCACCGCGACGCCCGGCCGCAGGTCTCGCTCAGCCAGACCCAGTCCTGCCAGTGATTCCAGTTCCACCAAAACCGGTACCTCCTCCTCCCCGATCAGGCTCTCCAGTTCTCGAGTCAGGCCCCCGGTCCAGGCACCGAGTTGAGGAGGCGCCGCCAGCGCCAGGGCGCTGGCGGCGTCAGCTAGCACCAGTCGTACCGTCAGCCCCCCCAGAGGGAGGGCGAGGGCCACACGCACGGCCAACGCCGCGTCTTCGACGTCGAGGTCACCACGGGCCAGCACCACAAAGTCTTGGCCTGGGGACGCCGTCATCGGAAGACCAGGATGCGGTCGGCCTCCCGACACTGGCGCGCCAGGTCGCGCAGGCTGCCCCGGTGCACACCTGCAATCTCGACTGGCTGCGTCTGGCGCCATCGGAGGTCGGCGTCACACAGGGTGACAGGCACGACTCCGGCAAGACTGCCGGCATGGGCCACTCCGTCGCCCGCCAGGAACACCTCGACTCGGTGGCCGGCCGCGCCCGCCGCCAGCGCGAGGGCCTTCGCTGTGTGCACAGCCTCGGTGCGAGGGCCGGCGGTGAGCAGAAAGAGAAAGTTCAGCACGTCGAATCCCTCCAAGCGTCTAGCCCCTCGATTGAGGGTATGCTCCACCAAGCTTCGGCGCTGAACAGCAGTACGAAGGAGCACTAGGCGACGGAACGGCTCCGCCGCCTACGGCCGGGCCGGGCACTGGCGAGGAGCCGGGGAGAATCCGGTGCTGTCAACAGAGGATGGGCACCACCCCACAGTCAGGTGGCCTTGACCACCGCAGGCTGCCAGGCCCCGGCTAGAACTCGCTAAGAGGGTCTTCCGTTGCGCCTAGCCGGCCGCCGCCCCGGAGGGACGAGAAGGCGGCCGCCGCCACCGCGATCGCTGCCAGGAACAACGCCGCAGCCGCAAGGCCACGCTCGACCAAGGTTGGTGAGTGAGCGTGGGCACTAGAGATTCCAGCGGCCAGCCCAAAGACTATCCCGACCAGCGCCACCCCCATGGCCGTTCCCATGCCCCTGGTCATATTGAGGATGCCGCTAGCCATTCCCGCTTGATCCCTCTCCACTGCGCCCATGATGGCGGCGTTGTTCGGAGGCGTGAAGGTGCCGAGTCCAACTCCGATCGCAATCAGTTCGACCAGCAGGAATGGCCCAGTGGTGGGGTGCAACGCGATCGCCAGAAGGGCGGCTGCCGTCAGAGCCATGCCCCCGACCGTGAGGGGGCGGGCGCCCAGACGGTCAGCCACGATACCAGCGAATGGCGCCGTCAGGCCAAGCGCCAGCGGCAGGATGAGCAGACGCACTCCGGCTGCCGCGGGGCTCAGGTGTCCAGAGAACTGCAGATAGAAAGGGAAGACGAAGAGCGTGCCGAACAGAGCCAGGTAGGAGAGAAGGCCACTGGTGATCCCAAAACTGAAGGCGCGCCGGCGAAAGACCGCCAGCCGCATCATCGGCGCGCTTGCCCGAGCCTCCCAAACGAGAAATGCCACCCCAAAGGCCAACGTTGCCGCGAAACAGCCCAGGACGGAGGCCGAGTCCCAGCCAGCCTGATCGCCGAACGACAGAGCGAGTAGCAGGCCGGCGACGGCGATTATGAAGAGACCGAGCCCCACCCAGTCGACGGGCTCTCGCTTCGCGAGAAAGCGACTGCGGGGAAGCAGGAACCAGCCGAGGCCGAACCCCATGATCCCGGCCGGGACGTTGACCAGAAAGAGCAGTCGCCAGCCTCCAAGAACCAGCAGCAGACCGCCGATCCCGGGGCCGAGGCAAAGGCCGAGTGCCTGGGCAGCTCCCTGGACACCAATACCGCGACCCAGTTTCTCGCGCGGCATCGCCTGGACTATTAAAGCCACGCTGTTGGCCTGCAACATCGCTGCGCCCAACCCCTGCACGACGCGGAAAATGTCGAGAGTGACCAGAGTGGGGGCCAGGCCACAAAGGCCACTGCCGATGATGAAGATTGCGAATCCATAGATGTAGAGCAGCTTTCGGCCGACCATGTCGGCGAAGCGCCCCACCGCTGTCACCAGCGCGACCAGGGTCAGCAGATAGGCAAGGGCAACCCACTCTACCCCTCCCAAGTTACTGTGAAAGTAGGTCTGCATCGACGGCAGGGCAATGACGACGATGCTGGCGTCCAGTTGGCCCATGAATGCCCCGACGCAGACCGTCGCCACCACCCACCAGTGGGCGTGAGGGGAGTTAGCGATCCGGGCCGGCCGCCGGGGCTCGACCAGGAGCCTCCGCCAGCCGCCGACCTCGCGCTCCGTGGGTAGCCCAGACGACGAGCCGGAAGCACCCATCCGCGTCTACTCTAGCCGGGCTCGGCACCTGTTCTCGATCGGAAGAGTCACCCCAAACGCAGGGGTCAACCTTGGCCGTCCCTGTGGACTCCTCCTGCCCTCTCGAGCGAGGGCAGGAGGAGAGTCTGCGAGACTACTTGCCCAACTGCGGAGCTGGGCTGGCCGGGGCTCCAACGGGCGCACTGGGCTCATCAGTGATTACCGCTGTGCCACCTTCTACGATGGCCTTGATTTCCTCAGTCTCGTAGCCACTGTGGATAGCCCAACCGTAGGAGAGCAGTCCGACCATGATCACCACCAAGAGATCGGCGGGGAAAGGAAGTCCGCTGGGCTTGCTCGGATTAAGGAGCGCCGCCGGCCCGTACGCTCCGTAGTAGGAGATTCCGTACACCGCGAGAAGCAGATAAATCAGCCACCAAGTACTACTCACCGCTTGGCGGCCCTCAGCATTGCACAGGTAGTAGAGGGCTCCGGTGAATCCCGCCACCAGGATTATCGTTGTGAAGTAGAAGACTGGGAACGCCGGATGTGCCAGCGTCAAGGGACTGGCCACCAGCGCCCATTGGCCCCAGCGCTGGACGATGATCCAGAGGACTAGGAAAACCAGCCCTAAGATCGCGCCGGAAAGCGGGTTCACCCAGCCCTTGCGGGGCGCGTAGTACCAGGCAAAGAGCGGCAGGGCGACGAAGACGGCGGCGTAGATAATCGCTAGCTCCTCGAAGTCTGACCAGTACACGATCATCAAGGCCCCAACGAACCCGGCCGGCCCGATCAGGCCCGCCGCCGGCAGGCGGAAGGGACGTGTTAACGAAGGCGCAGTTCGACGCAGGACATGCACCGCGACCGGACCCAAGATGTAGGTAAGCACCGTCGCCCCAGTGATGATGCCCACCAGTTCGTACCAGCTAGGCAAGGGCAGGAAAAAGAGGCACCCGACTACGGCAGAGGCGATCAGCGCGATCCAGGGGATGCGGAACCGGGCAAGGATCATCTGGAAGAACTTAGGCAGATAGCCGACGATCGACAGACCGTAGACCGTTCGCGCCGAAGTGCCGAGGTAGACATATCCGGTCCCGGTCGGTGAAACGAAGGCGTCGATCAGCAGGATCGTCGCGAAACCGCCCAGCAGGGCAGGCCCCGCCGCCTTAAGGACAACATAGAAGGGGGCGTCCTTGGCAGCACTGCCAGCTGCCTTCAAAGCTGCCCAGTCTCCGGCGTGGATGCCAAACGCCCCCCACTTGATGCCGCCGATAAAGGCGGCCTGGAGAAGGACGTAGAGGGCCAGGCCCGCCAGAACGGAGGCGATAGTCGCGATAGGCACATCGCGCTGTGGGTTGCGAGCCTCCCCGCCGTAATCCAGCGCTTGGCGGAAGCCGAGGAATGAGAAGACGATTCCCGAAGATGCCACCGCACCCAGTACTGGTGCCCAGCCAAGAGGAGCGAATCCACCGAAGCTGGCGTAGTTCTTGGCATGGAGGTCGAACACGAACAGCAAAATCACGGTCAGGATCGGGATCACGAACTTCCAACCGGTAATGAAGCTGTTGAACTGGCTCAAGAACCGGATCCCGACATAGTTGATGATGAAGAAGACAATCATCAGGCCGATCCCAAAGAGGATCCCGCCCGGCCAGATCAGCTCGGAGTTCACCGGGTTGACGATGCCGTGGATGTAGGTACTGGCGTAGGTGACTACTGCCTCTGCCTCAATGGCCGGCACGCTAACCGCCGACAGGAGGTAGGTCCAGCCGAGGATGAACCCTGTGAAACCGCCGTGGGTCAAATGGGGGTAGCGGACGATGGCACCGCTCCGGGGCAGCATCCCAGCAATCTCGGCGTAGTTGAAGGCCACTAGCAGAACCAGAACCCCACCGATCACCCAGGAGACAATTGCCGCCGGCCCGGCGGTAGCGGCCGCGGAGAGCGCGGCAAAGAGCCAGCCTGACCCGATGATGCCCCCCATGGAGAGGAAGAACAGCTGCCAGACGGACATCCGCCGGTCAAGTTTCCGGTCGGCGGCGTCCGCGTCTCTGGTGCTTACCGCCATAGCTTCCCTCCCTATCTCAGCCCAAATTGGCTATTGCCGACCTTGCCCCAGCCCAACGAACTGTGACAGTTGCAGAGGATAAGGACACCGATGCCGGTTTGGGAAGAGCCCCACGGTCCACGTTGTCATCTTTCTATGCGGCGAAAGTCCACATAATTACTGCAGTATCGGTGAGGATTCAGACCAACTACACACGTTGGCGGAATGCCAGTCGGCTCTCTAAGTACCCGTCTGGCGTTCCGGCTCGAGCCGCAGACTGCCGTTGGCGCTAACCTGCAGACGGGCCAGCCGGGGTGGCGTAATGGTAGCCGCAGCGGTCTTAAAAACCGCAGCTTGCAAGAGCGTGTGGGTTCGA
>PLDE01000276.1 GCA_003135035.1 Candidatus Dormiibacterota bacterium
CGCTGCAGGGTACTTCGGAGGACATTGCGGCCATTCCCCAAGCTGGCTGACGGGCTCCGACCGATCTCGAGCACTTGATAGGTACGCTTGCGACGCACCGGCTCAGTGTTCAAGTGGGTGACCTGCGGGCCGGACGGCTGCCAGCGTCTAGGGACCAAGTCACTCCTCAGCTTTCCGGGCCGAAGAGGACGTCAGGAATCATGGCCCAGGGCTAGTTGGCTCGGAAGTATCCGAGTCGATTGTCGTCGAAAAAGTGCTGATCCAGCGCCCAGAACGCGGACCTATAGAACAAGATCACCCAGCAGGAGTCGTGCGTGGAGGACTTCTCTGAGACCAGCCAAGGCTGGCTCGCCTTGTGTCCTCCTAAGTACCTTCGCCGGTACCTGGCCGAGCGTCGAGCCTCGTCACGGCCTCCTGATAGACAGCATGCCCGCCGCGAGGCCCGACGGAGATCACCTCGACGGTGTCAGGCTCGCCTTCCGTGGGGCGGAGGCGATAGACGATGCGGTAGCGCTCAGGCCGCTGGCCCGGCAGGTCGAAGCGGAGCCGGCGGCAGCCTTCGAGATCGCCGCTCACCAAGCGGGCGCCGAGCGCCTTGCCGATCCGGCGCCGGCTGGCCAGGTCGCTGATCGCTTGGAGTGCCGCGTCGACAAGCTCTTCGTCGAGCTCTGACAAGCCCCGAAGATCGTCGAGGACTTGCGGTAGGAGTGACCGGTGCCAGGCTACCTGCACATCTCAGCGATATTGGGTCGCGTCACGGCCCAGCGCCGCGGCGGCATGGTCGAAGTCGCTCCTCGCCTCGCCAGCCTCGGCAAGGCGATGCCTTGCCTCGGTGGCATCCAACAAGTCTTCGAGGGCAGGAGCTAGTTCTGCCCAGAGCTCCCACGGCACGATCACACCCTGCGGCTTGCGGTGGCTGCCGAAGGCCACCGGCTCAGCCGCAGCGCCACGCCGAGCGAAGTCGGCGACAATCTGGCTGAGCCGTGCTCTAGCTTCGGTTGTTGGCAGCACCTGCGGCGGCAGCTGGTAGACCATGACTGAAACTGTAGCATGTAGCTGTACGTATTTCCTCTCTGGTCTCGGACCTTGTGGCACCTCTGAAGCTCGCAGCCGCTCAGGGCCCCACCTGCTCTTCGCGCCCCTGCCGCCCAGCTGAGAAAGCTTCGGTCAACGCTCAAGTGGTGCCGTCGAGACGAGGGCGCCAGAGCATTCAATGAGCATGGGAGCGTCGCCACCACCTTCGGAGTCAGGTCAGAGCAGAGGCTCACCCACTCCTCTGCGCACACCGCCTCGAGGGCTGCCAGGGCCGCTCGGTAGGAGCGCCGTGAAGGGGTACCGGGTCCCCAACAGAAGAGGGATGCCGCCTCACTGACTCACGGGCACTCCTCAGGAGTCGCGCCATGCAGGGGAGGTGTAACCGCGGCATGGACGAGCTGCCCTGCGAAGGAGCGCTGGAGTTCGGCCATGAATCCACTTTCGCACGACCGTTCCCATCCGAAAAAGCCGCCAGGCACCGACACCCAAAACGCATGGTCATCTTGCCGGACTCGCCCCGCGGCGGGGAACGCTCAGTTGCCAAGGGCCCCAGAAGGTGCAATCCTGACGGCGCTACCAAACTCCCACGCGTATCCATCGAGGAGGGACGCCATGAACAGTGCATGGCTGCCGGTCGTCAGCGGGCTGGTCGTGGGCGTAATCGGATCCTATCTCGCTTGGCTTATTATCGCCCGGATCCATCTTCCCAAGCTGAAGGTGTCAAAGATTTGCCGGTCACCAGACCAAGCCACCCACCGAATAAAAGTGTGGAATGTGCGCCGGATTAGTGACGTTTCTCACCTCTCAATTGAATGTCGGCTCCTAGTAAAGGGTCTAAATCCGAAGCATCGGCGCAGCTGGACCTCAATTCGTATACCGGTGGGAGATGAGCACCCCTTTCCGGCGCTCAACCCCAGAGAAGACCGCGTATATCATGTGCACCTGGCTGGAATGCTGGAGGAGAAGGAGTTTGAGCAACTTTCCCCACAAGAAGCTAGCCGTGTTTCTGACATAGCGGCTCAACGCATAGAGCTCATCCCGGAGCATAGCCACGATTTCGTCCGAGTGAGTGTCTCGGGCGCCCACGAGATCGGGGGACTCCATAGGACCTTTACGTTCCGATACGGTCCCCAAAGATATAGTGACTGGGGAGTTCGACAGCCACCATCCCGTGAAAATTATTCCAGAAGTCGATTCCAAAGCGTCCGACGGAAAGTCCGCCGATGGACGGCCAGGCCGGCGACGCAGACAGAGGAAAGCTGATTGCGACGGCCCATCTAGGTATGAACGTTTACGGCTCGGGCGTAGAGGACGCGAGGCTTACCCCGGCCCCCGCTATTCGGCTCTGAGGTGCTGAGCGAGGAACTTCATGGCTCGCGGGTAGGCGTCGAGGCGATTAGCGCGCTTGGCCAAGCCGTGACCCTCATCTTCGTACACCAGCAGTTCGCACTCAATGTCGTGAGCTTTGAGAGCTGCCGCTATCTGTCGAGCCTCTGTCAACGGTACCCGGGGATCATTAGCGCCATGAATGATGAATAAGGGTGCCCTAATCGCGTCGACACTTCCGAGGGGGGAAGCCTGCTCCAGAAAATCTCTGTCTTGGTCTAGCGATCCGTACTCCGGCTCGCGCTGAGCTCGTCGGTATCGGGAGGTATTCTCCAGAAAAGTCACGAGTGAGGAGATGCCGACGATGTCAACGCCCGCCGCCCATAGCTCGGGCTGAAAGGCAAGGCCGGCGAGAACCAAGTACCCACCATATGAAACACCCCAGAGCGCGGCCCTAGCCGGGTCGAGTCCGCGGGCTGGCAACCACGCATGAAGTGAGGCGAGGTCACGCACAGAGTCTAGTCGTAGACGTACATCATCGGCCGAGTACCACCGCTTCCCGTACCCATTCGAGCCGCGAACGTTTGGCACCACCACGACGTGGCCGGCGGAGGCCAGCGCTTGGATGATCGGGTTGAATGCGCGGACGGCCTGGGACTCTGGCCCTCCGTGGAGGTGGAACACGCAAGAACCGGTCAGAGCCGCATCTTCCGGAACTGGGTGTCGATATATGAAGCAAGGAATCAGCTCGCCATCGAAAGACGGCACGCGGTACGACTCCGGCTCGACAAGCTGGCCATCGACGACCGATCCCGTACTCTCGGCCAATCTAGTGAAGGAGCCGGTCTCCACGTCGATCCGGAGGATATCTCCCGGAGTGCTCGGGCTGGTGAACGATATAACCACGGACCGTGAGTCCGGGGACCAGATCGGATCAGGCACTGCTGGCTCCGCCGCCCACCCGTCGCCGGGCAACTCCGCGTCGCGGAGAAATTTCCCCGTAGCGGCCTCATGTAGGCCCAGACGTGCGACCCCGTCGTCGTTTGTCATGGCAAGAATGAGCCGCTCGTCTGGAGAAAGCCACCCCGTGACATCGTGCCCGTCGACAGCAACCAGTTCTGTCCAGATCCCAGTCGCCAGTTCGAGTCGGGCAATCACGGTGAAGTCCCGCTCTCGATTTGTTGTCACGATCAAAGCGCCCCGAGAGGAGGTCGGATAGGGGCGCAGATGCCGCGCGCGCTCCTGGGGGTCGGTCAGTGTCCGCACTTCACGGCCAGCCGCATCCACAGCAAGCAGCTGTTGCGACATCGGCTCCGGTATCCGTCGGGTAAGCACGACGGAGTCCGCGTCCGAACCTAATGAAACCTCCACGATCGCACCTCCTTCCTGGTAGATGACAGTTTCATTCGCGGAGGCAACGTCAAGCACGACGACGTCGTAGTCGACTGAATTGCGGCGGTTGGTGGTGTAGGCAACCCTGCCGGACGCCACATCTGCTAGTTTGTGGAAGAAGCGTTGGTCGCGGGCCAGGGGCTCTAACTCGCTGAGGCCCACTGGATGGGCCAGAGGGTGATCCAGCCGGAGCAGAGAAAGCTGGCGACGCTCGTCTCCCCCCTGGTCGTGCTCCACGATTACGGCTCTCGCCCCGGGCAGGTAGCGGCCATCGCAGGGTCCCTGAAGTGACGTAAGACGTGTCGCGGAGCCGTCCGGATCGAGCTCAACCAGTTGGATCGATCCAGACTCGTTGTAACCAGCGAGGACGCGGCCAGCATCGTCCACGTCATATGCCCGCCAAGAGGGCAGGTTCAGCAACTGGGTCATTCTGAGTCCCATGCCCTGATCATATTTCGAGTCCGCTCGCTGGGGTCTCCCGACCGTAGGCCGCGAGTCGTGGTGACCCCGGCACAGTGCCGCTTGGCAAAGGTCTAACTTCGACTCAGCTCCGGCCAACCGCGGGCCGCTCGAGTCCGGTCCTGCCCTTCAGCGGATTCCCGACGTCGAACCTTGGTATCAGCGGTAGCGACGGTATCAGCGGTAGCGACTGACTCTATACATTGGCGCGCGTGGGGCTTCGACCAGATCCCGTCCTATCACATTGTTTTACCTTCGGTTCCGGGAGTTGGAGGCGCATGCCTCGGCCTTCGAGGCCCGTGCTGCGCAGTTGATGCAGAAGGCTAAGGCACGCGATCCTCGGGTCGGAGCCTGGTTGCGCATCGACGCATCAGAGGCTGAGACTCACGCGACACCACAGCACGACTGCCAGACAACTGAAGAATGCCCTACGGCGATGGGTTCGCCTCGGCTTTACAAGGCATCCGCGAAGACAGCTGCCGAGGTGCCCGAGAGATCGCGAAGCGACCTGTCGAAGAGGAGCAGGAGCCGGTCTTCGTGGACGGCCTTCAGACCGCTGCCATTGGCGCCACCGAGTTCGACTGGCGGATCTCAAAGGCGCCTGGACCCAACTTCAAAATCGAACTAAACCACCGTGGTGCCCGCAGCAGGACTCGAACCTGCAACCTTGGGATTAAGAGTCCCCTGCTCTAACCAGTTGAGCCATGCGGGCCGGTCCCAGCGTTGAGTCTAGCGGGTGCTCTGTGGTGGCGCCTTGGAGACAGAGCCAGTCGCCCGGGCCCACTAAGGTCAAGCGTCGATATCCTGTGTGAGCCGGCCCGGGGCCCCAACCCCGGGTCGGTACCATCAGAGCGCCACCAACTAGCAGAGCGAGCACATAGGGCGGGCGCGAAATTCACGATGGTCTTGGCCAAAGCATCGTAGCCTGTTCGAACCTTAAAATTCGTCCACACACCATGGTGGAGGATCCCATCCGAACAGGCGGTCCGCCCTAATCGCCGCTCCTGGTGAGACTTCCATGATCCTCCCAGCTCTCGACAGAGCGCCGAAGCAGATTTGACCGAGGAACGCGCTACTTAGCTCCGAGATCCCCAGTCTCAGGTCGGGCTCGTCATCTGTTTCCACGCACTTACCAATGCCATCCCGCACTTGAAGGTGGAACCGGCCGCCCACCTCTGGGAGGAACGGGTCCGAGACATCTAGAACGAGAACTCCGCCAGCCTGGTATCGCCGCGTCTGCAGAGCCGTGGGGACGTCCAGAAGGCGAGCCCAGATCCCAGTCTTCCACTGCACTTGAAGCGCCTGTGGGTCTTGTGCCAGCCAGAGTACTGGATCATCGATTGGACCCATGCGGCGTTCCACTCTGCCGACCAGATCGAGGGCCAGCAAGTGGCGCCATAGGTCTGCCTCAGCTACTGGTCCAAGAGCCGTCAATTCGACCACCAGGGCAGTAGCCCGCTGGCCGTCGTGGGTTTCCGAGCGGCGCATCCGGTAGATCGCGTAGCCATCGGGGGGATCGCCGTGGATAAGAAAGTAGTGCCGAGCCTCGCTAGCCGGCAGGTGGGGATCGTCGTCGGCACCGACGGCATCCCACATCGTGCGGTCACGGATTAGCAGACCAGGTCGGTCGCTAACGAGTTGGTCATAAACAGCCGGCATCAGCTGAAGTGCCTCTGGCCGGTCCATCATGCGCAGCGGACCGGCGCTGGGAGTGTCAATAAGGGCGGTGTTCGGCCGCTCGCAGACCACCCCGAGTCGGCGCGTGGCGGGGCCGAAACCAAAGCGTCCATAGATCGATCCCTCAGACGCCCAGAGAATCGCTACCGGTGTGTTGGCCGCGCGAGCGTCGCGCAGTTGTCGATCCATCATCGCTCGGAGCAGACCGCGGCGCCGATGGGTCGGTTGTACGCCCACGGCGGTGATCCCGGCAGCTGCACAGCGACCTCCAGGAACACTGAGAGTCAGCGGCAGCGCCGCCGAGGTTCCCACGATGGCCCCGTCGTCCAGGGCGGCGATGGTCGATTCGAGGGGAACTTGTTTGCGGAACCAAGCATCGTGCCAGGGGTCTCGCCGCTCGTAAAAAGCACCAGCCATCACTTCGATGAAGGCGTCGACCTCGGTGGCGGTTATCGGCCGCAGCTCGAGCATTGCCCGTCGAGGATATCTGGCCGACCGCGCTCCCGATGCGTTCAGGGCGCTGGCTACCTCGCGGCAAGAGGGGCCAGCGTCCGGAGGGAGGCGACTTCCGAATACGTCTGCGATACTCGGGTAGCGACAGGCAGATCGCGTTCTCTTGAGGGACTCATCCACGAATGTCCGCCAACCGGCTCTTTCACGGGGACCTGATCCGACTTGCCTCTCCGCGACCTGAGGATGCCGAAGTCCTGTCCCGATGGAGTGAGGACGGTGAGTATCGACGCCGGCTGGATACCGATGCTGCCCGCCCCTTGTCGAGCGAGTTCTTCGCGGAGCGTGATCAAGCGTCTGAGCCGTCGGCGAGCGCCTACGAGTTTCGGGTGCGCACGTTGGCGGAAGACCGGCTGGTTGGCTTCGTCGCCATCTTCAGCATCGAGTGGTCCAATAGCAACGGCTGGATGGCGGTCGGTATCGGTGATGCCGGCGATCGCGGTAAGGGGTTCGGCAAGGAGGCCAGTGGCCTGGCTCTGCGCTTCGCCTTCCATGAACTGGGGCTGCGGCGCCTCAGCCTGGATGTGATCGCCGACAACCTGCCTGCCCTCGCCCTTTATCGCGGACTGGGATTTCGGGAGGAGGGGCTGGTTCGGGAGCGCGTCTACCGGGACGGCCGCACAACCGACCTCATCTACATGGGTCTGCTTCGGCGCGAGTGGGAAGTCAGCCGCGGTTCTGCACCTTCGTCGGCTCCGGCAGAGGACTGATCTGGCAGTGCAGGTCCCGCCTCCGCCCCCGCTTCCGCCCAGCCCTCCCAGCTGGCCACCATGGTCCCGTCGCGACCAGTTACGGGCCTCTGACGAGGACCGGGAGCAGGCGGTCACCGAGCTCACCGAGCATCACGTCGAGGGACGTCTCAGCTCAGATGAACTGAGCGAGCGCTCCCGGCTCGCCTTCGCAGCGAAGACCAACGGCGACCTCAGCGCCTTGCTCGCGGATCTTCCCGGCCGGCAAAAGAGCCCCTTGACGGTATGGCAGGGTGTGCGCTCGCTTCGCGCCCGGGGTCCATTCCCCGGCCTCGGCTACCTGGGCTTCTGGCCCCGCGCGGGGGCGCTCTGGGCAGACCTCATCCTGGTCGGAGGCGTTGGCTACGCCGTCCCGACTCTGAGCCATGACGCATACCTGAGCGCTCCGGTCGCCGTGCTCCAGGCTGGCTACTTCGTGGTCCTCTGGGCGACGACCGGAAGGACGGTCGGCCTCTGGCTCGTGGGGGGACGAGTGGTACGGGAAGAGGACGGCGGCCGCTTAGGTCTGGGCCGAAGCCTGGTCCGGATGGTTGGCTATCTCGTCGACGTGACCACCTGCTTCCTGGGCTTCGCCTGGGCCGGAGTTGACCGGCGCAAGCAGGCGTGGCACGACAAGATGGCCGGGAGTTACGTTGTGCGCCGGCTGCACTGAAGGGCTGCCCGGGACTAGGAGACCCGATTGCGGCCCGGGTTGGGCCAGCCACTCGCTGCCGAACCTCCGTGAGATCCGGTGCAGCGCGGCGAGGACGGGCAGGCCGAGTACCAAGACCATGACCGCGTTGCCCCCGGCTCGGAAGGCGTCATAGCCCGCCGAGGTGACCAGGTAGTACTTGGCGAAGTGTTCGAGCGCGGTCAGAGGAGCCAGGTGCGGGCTCCAGCCGATCTGGGGTGAGGAGAAGTAGAAGGTCCAATTCCAGATGTCCATGACCGCGCCAAACCCGAATCCGGTAACGACGCCTACGCCGGCCAGCAAGAGCACGTCGCGGCGGCGCGGGCGCTGCTGGGCCAGCACCAGTCCGACCAGACCGGCGAATGCTCCCACCCAGCCCACGGCAAAGATCTGGTACGGCACCCAGGGCCCGATGCCGCCAGTAACCAAGGCGGAGACCAGCAGCGAGGAGGCGCCCAGGAGAAACCCGAACTCCGGTCCCAGCGCGTAGCCGCCGCAGAGCACCAAGAGGAAGATCGGGCTGAATCCGCCGATGCCGGTGACCAAGGCGGCTCGGAGCCCGGCGTCGATGGCACTCAGGGCGGCCAGCAGGGCGAGCTGGCGGGAGTCCATTCTCCTCGTCCCCACCTCGATGGCGAGCAGACCGAGGACGGCTCCAAGCCCAATCGCCAGGGCCGGTGTGGCGGCGGGCAGCCCCAGCCCGCTGAAGGGCCAGAGAAAGAGGCCAATCCCGAGCACCGAGATGAGCAGGATCTTCATGCCGCTGCCTGCCCCCGCGCCAGGACTCGGCCCTGGTTCAGGTCCAGCACGCGGTCACCAATCTGCTCGGCGAAGTGGGTGTCACTGGTGGCCACCAACACTGCCGTGCCCGAGGCGGCGAGCCGGTCCAAGACCCGCAGCAGCATGGCTCGGGAACGAGCATCCGCCCCCCTGGTGGGTTCATCGAGAAACACCATCTCGGGCTCGCCAACCAGGACCGCCGCAAGGGCCGCCCGCTGTCGTTGACCGGTGCTGAGGTCCCGGGGATCGGTCTTGGCCAAGGAGGAGAGCTCGAACTCCCGGAGAATCGGTCCGGGCTGGCAACCCAGCCGCAACCAGCGGATCGTCTGGCGGACCTCATCCTCCAGAGTCGCCTGGTGCAACAGTCCACCGGGTTCCTGAGGCAGGTAGGCGCAGCGACCGGGTCCGCGCTGCACCGAGCCGGAGAGCGGGCGCAGCAGCCCCGCTATGGTCCGGAGCAGGGTTGTCTTGCCGCTGCCGTTGGCGCCGGTGAGGCAGAGCACCTCCCCCTGCATCCCGGCCAGGTTGATGCCGGTCGCCACTGGTACGCCGTGACCGATCGCCAAGTCCTGCAACTCCCAGGCGACGTCACCTGAGGACGGGTGGCGGTGGGCGCCAAGGGGAGCAGGACCTGATCGGGTCGTCCCCGGGGAGATGAGGGAGCCATGGTCGAGTTCCAGCCGCTGAGAGCCTGGGCCATCCAGCCTCCAGGGGCGGTGCTCGGCGACCACCACCGCCAGCCCTTGGGCGGCCAGGTCCCGGCATGCCAGCCGAAGGGAATCCGCCCCGGCGTCGTCGAGCTGAGAGGTTGGCTCGTCGAGGACCAAGAGCGTGGGCCGCATCGCCAGGGCGGCGCCCAGAGCCACCCGTTGGCGTTGGCCGCCGGACAGGGTGGCGATCCTGCGCTCGGCCAGCTCGAGGAGTCCCATCGCCTGCAGGCCACCGTCCACCCGTTCTGCTATTTCCGAAGCGGGCAGACCGAGGTTCTCGGGACCGAAGGCAACCTCGCGACGCACGGTAGCCAGGACGAACTGGGATTCCGGCTCCTGGAAGACCATGGACACGTCTCGGGCCAGCCGCCTGGTCGAACTGCTGCGGAGGTCGTGCCCGAGGATCGTCGCCCTTCCCCACGCCTGACCGCCGTGGAAGTGTGGGACGAGTCCGTTCAGGCTGCGCAGCAAAGTCGTCTTGCCACTCCCCGACGCTCCGCCCAACAGGGTCAGCCCACCATGCAGATCGAAGGTGACGTGGCTCAGGGCCGGGTCCGCCTGCTCCGGATAGCGGTAACCGAAGCCATCGAAGGTCGCCAGGTCGCTCATGACAGGAGGGCCGGAATGAAGAGAACAAGGCAGCAAGTCGCGGGCCACCAACTGAGGGCGGGAAGCAGGAGCGTGGGGAAAGGCTGCCAGCTCGGCACCTGTCCCACGAAGAGGGCGACGACGAAGGCGACGATGGCCAGGACCGACGTCCCGGCTATGAGCAGATCGGACCGTCGCCACGTCGAGGTTGCCAGCGCGGTCCGGGTTCCGGACCCGAAGGCCCTCGCCTCCATGGCCTCGGCCAGGAGCACCGAGCCCTCGATGGTGGTCAGCACCGAGGGGACCAGCACGGCTGTCCACGAGCGCAGGCCGCGGGCTCGCCAGCCGCGCATCTGCTGGGCCTCCCGCACCGCCACGAAGCTATGACCCAGGCGCGGAACCAGGGTCATGGCCGCGCCCAAGGCAGCCCCGGTACGGGAAAGCACCGCCGGTAGGGAGTCCACCAGTTGATGCGGCTCCACCACCAGGGAGAGGGTGATTCCAGCGACGATACAGGCGGCCAGCCCGAGGGCGAGGTCCAATCCGTACACCCCGCCCTCGATTGTCAGCGGGCCGCCCAGGGCAGGCAGCCAGCCGGGCAGGGTGAAGACCACGTCCTGGCCGGTGTGACTCAGCAGAAAGTTGAAGAGGACGGTCAGGATACCCGCCACGCTGACCGCCACCAGGGCGGGCCGCAGCCTGACGTCGGGCCGGCGCCGCGCTGCCAGCACGGCCACCGCCGCGCCCAGAGTGAGAACCCGGTAGACCGGGTCCTCACTCCCTAGGCTAAGCAAAAGCACTGCCGCTACCCACGCGGTCAGCGCGCGCGGATTCATCAGGTCATGACTTGGGCGGCCGGGGAGGTGCAGCGGCGGTACCGGTGCTGGGGTCGTAGCGCCAGCCGAGCGCCTGGCCGCTCTTCAAGGTGACGTCGCTGATTCCGGAGGAAGCCGCTTTCCACTTGCCCCCGCCGGTCGAGAGAAAGAGGGCCCAGTAGGGCTGGCCGGAGGCGAAGCAAGCGGTGTAGGAGGCGGGATCGTGGTCGATCTGGCAGACGGCGTCCCCATAACTAAAGTGCTGGGACGCGAACTCAATCCCGCTGCGACGGAGAGCTGTTTCCCCTTTGATCTGGGCGTCCTGGAAGCCGACGCAGCGGTCGACAACGTGATGGTTGCCGAGTTCCACCACCACCTCCACGTGATGCCCCGACCCCGAGCAGGTGGATCCCGGGGTACTGGGACTGCCGCTGCCTGCGCTGCTGCAAGCCGACATCAACAGTCCCATCGCCATCGCGGCCAGTACTGCGCTGGCCCCTCGAGACGATCTCATCGTCTCAACCTCCTGGCGGCGCTTGGTCCCGTCACGCCAGAGGTGGACCTGCCGCCGAAGGCCGACCGTCCCGTTGCGCGCGGGGGTGCGTCGATCCCTCAGGGCCGGTCTCCTGGCTCGCGGATCGACGCCTGATGCCGCCTTCCCGGGACAGTCCCAGTGGCTCGCTGGCTCAGGCTCCCCGCACACAGTTGCGCGACAGCTCCGGCTTTGGGTGACGCCCCGCACCGGATTCCCATTCGCCCGTCGGGCTATTCGGTTGTTAGGCGAATGGTATGGCCAGAGAGGGCGCCA
>PLDE01000072.1 GCA_003135035.1 Candidatus Dormiibacterota bacterium
GATTGAGCCAGAGGCGCTCGAGGCCCTCTGGCATCCGTCGTCCGGGCCGCGGGCAGGCTGGCTGTTGTTTCGATCCAGCACCGGCGCTCGCTCAGCGACGGTTGAACCGGAGGCGCTGCCGCCCCAGTTGTGGTTTGAAGGAGGCGGCCAGAGAACCATCGCTGTTCTGGCCGAGTCAGCCGGTTGGGCACAAAGTCGGGCTGCGGCGGTGGCTCTGTTCGAGCTGCCCCCGGGGGATGTCGCCGACCGACCCGAGCTGGCACGGTGCGGGCTCACCGTGGACGGTCGCGAGATCTCGAGCGAGCTGCCGCCAGGTTGGCTGGACGGTCCGCGGGCTGCACCTGCGACGCGTGGTTAGCCGGTGAGCGTCCGGGTGAGCCCGCCCTCGGCGGCTCCCGGGCAACTGGACCAGACAACCTTCTCCGGCGTTGTCGGGCAAGAGCGAATGAAGCTCGCCCTGCTCCTGGCGGCGGTTGAGCCCCGCATCGGCGGGGTCCTCATCCGCGGGGAGCGGGGAACCGCCAAATCGACTCTGGTCCGAGCCTTGGCGGCGATCCTGCCCGACCAAGAACAGGTCGCCGACTGCCCCTATCGCTGCTCCCCGCATGGCCCCGACCAGTGCGAGGACTGCTTGGGGCGGGTGGCGAGGGGAGAGGAACTGCCGGTGGTGGTCCGGCCCACCCGGGTCGTCGATCTGCCCCTCGGGGCTTCCGAGGACAGGATCGTCGGATCCATCGATCTCGAGCTGGCGCTGAGGCTGGGGCAGAAGGCATTCCAGCCCGGTCTCCTGGCCGAGGCCAATCGCCAAGTTCTCTACGTGGACGAGGTGAACCTCCTCGAGCACCACCTGGTCGACGTTCTGCTCGACGCCGCCGCTTCGGGAGTCAATCTCGTGGAGCGCGAAGAGATCTCCATCGGCCATCCCTCTCGCTTCGTTCTGGTCGGGACAATGAACCCGGAGGAGGGCGATCTGCGACCCCAGTTGCTCGATCGGTTCGGGCTCTGCGTCGAGGTCTCCGGGCTGCGCGGCCTGGAGGACCGCGTCGAGGTCATGCGCCGAGACGCAACCAAGTCCCGGGCATCCCGAGAGGATCGCCAGCTGGCCCAGCGAGTGCGGCGTGCCCAGGTACTGCTCGACCAGCTGGAGACGCCCGATGTGGTGATCCGGATGGCGGCCGCGATGAGCGTGGACCAGGAGGTCATCGGCCACCGCTCGGACCTGGTCCTGGTTCGGGCAGCCCAGGCGCGACGCGCCCTGGAGGCGGCGCTGGTGGATGATCCAGCGCCGGAGGAGCTGGCCGTCAGCCTGGCCGACCTCGCCGATGTTGCCGAGCTGGCCCTGGTCCATCGGCGCCGCTCGATGGGAGGCAGCCTGGCGGAGGCGCCTGAGGGGATCGCGGAGGCACCGACGGAGCTAACGGCACCGCCCAGCGAGCCAGGCCTTCCCGACCCCGACCGAAGCGCCGGGTTGAGCGGCGAAGCCACCTCCGACAGCGCCGACGCGGAAGGGGACGGCTCCCCGCAGAGCGAGGTCCAGGCTGGGGCAGATCTCGGCGGAAGCACCGACTCCCGGCCGGGGCCGCCAACCGCCGACGAGGTGGCCGTGGAGCAGGGCTTCGAGGTGGGCAGAATCCAGCTCCCCCGCGAGCGGCTGCGCCGGCGGGGCATGGGCCGGCGCAGCCAGACGACGTCGAGAGACCGCCGGGGACGCTATGTGGGGGCGCGCGAGGTCGAGCATCCCAGCGACCTCGCCCTCGATGCCACCCTGCGGGCGGCGGCACCGCACCAGCTAGCGCGCCGAGCCCGCAGCGGCGAGGAGGGTCACCAGCTGCAGCTGGAGGCCCAGGACCTGCGTCAGAAGGTCCGGCAGCGCCGGATCGGCAATCTCATCCTCTTCGCGGTCGACGCGTCGGCGAGCATGGATGCCGAGCAGCGCATGGACGCCACCCGGAGCGCCATCTTCGCCCTGCTCAAAGACGCCTACGTCCGCCGCGACCGGGTGGCGCTCATCTCCTTCTCCGGCCGCACCGCCCAGGTCGTGCTCCGGCCCACCTCGAGCGTCGATCTGGCCGAGCGTCGGCTGAGCCGGATCGCCGTGGGCGGCACGACTCCGCTCACCCACGGCCTGACTACCGCTCTCCACCTGGTCGAGAGCGAACGGCGGCGTGATCCCGAGGTGCTGCCACTGTTGGTGTTGATCAGCGACGGGCGGGGAAACATCAGTTTCGGCGGCGAAGAGCCCCTCTTGGAGGCGCAGCGGCTGGCCGATCAGATCCGGAGGGAGGGAATCCGCTCTTTGGTGATCGACTCCTCCCGCGATCACCTGCCGCACCCGACTCGCTCCCGTCCGACTGGCTCCGGATCGCCCCGCTTCGCCGGCTACAACTTCAACGCCTGCGTCGACCTGGCGGACCGGATGGGGGCTGCCTATTTCGGGCTCTTCGACCTCTCCGAAGGCGCCATCCTGCGCCCCGTCGCGGAGGCGCTGCGCCAGTCCCCGTCGGGCGGGCGCGCCAGCTCCCTCTGAGACAATCGCGCCATGGCTGAGATACGCAGCGTCTATCCCTTCACCGCCTTGGTCGGCCAGAGCCAGATGCGCTTGGCTTTGGAGCTGAACGCGGTCAACCCGGCTATCGGCGGGGTGCTCATCCGGGGCGAGAAGGGCACCGCCAAGTCGACCGCGGTGAGGGCCCTGGCTCGACTCCTGCCCGAGCTGGAGGTAGTCATCGGCTGCCACTTCGGATGTGACCCTGGTAGCGAAGCCATGTGCGCCGACTGCCAGTCGCGCCTGGCCGCTGGAGAGCAGTTGGAGGTGACCCGGCGCCAGATGCGGGTGGTCGAGCTGCCGATCAACGCCTCCGAGGACCGGGTGGTCGGCTCGATCGACCTGGAGGCGGCCATCCACTCCGGGCAGCGCCGCTTTGAGCCGGGGGTCCTGGCCGAGGCCAACCGGCAGATCCTCTATGTGGACGAGGTCAACCTGCTCGACGACCACATCGTCGATGTGCTGCTCGATGCCGCCGCCATGGGGGTGAACGTGGTCGAGCGCGAGGGGATCTCGGTTTGGCACCCGTCGCGCTTCATCCTGGTGGGCACCATGAACCCCGAGGAGGGGGATCTCCGACCGCAGCTGCTCGATCGCTTCGGGCTCTGCGTCGACGTCTCGGGCATCGTCAACATCCCCGAGCGGGTGGAGATAGTCCAGCGCCGCGAGCGCTTCGAGGACGACCCCGAGGGCTTCGCCGCCGAATGGGAGGAGGAGGAGGCGAAGGAGCGTGCGCAGATCGATCGGGCGATCGCAGCGCTGCCCAAGATCGAGACCACCCGGCCGGTGCTGGAGGCGATCGCTCGCCTCGCCATCGAGCTCGAGGTTGACGGTCACCGCGCCGACCTGGTCGCCCGCAAGGCGGCCCAGGCATACGCTGCCCTCGAGGGCCTGCCTCGAGTCGGGCTGTCCGAGGTGGCTGCGGTCGCTGCCATGGTGCTGGCTCATCGGGTCCACTCGCGGCCGGGCCAGCGCCCGCACGACATCGCCGCGTCGACCCGGCGGGTTCTCAGCGAGGCTTGAGTTGGACTTGGTCATGTCGCAGCTGACTGAGGGAACTTTGACGGAAGCGTCACGCTCGACTGAACTTCGCGAAGTCGCTGCTAGGTTTTTTGAGCCGGTCGTGGTTCGGGGACCGTCCTCCCACTCCGGTGGGACCCCGGCCACGGTCGGTGTTCCACTTGCCAGTAGCGATGACTGACGTCCCGGAGCTGGGAGACCTCGTCCCCGTCCAGCCCGAGGAGTTGCTCACCCGAGGGGCTCTGGGGGCACCGGGCCGGCTGCGTATCGAGGTTGGCCTGACCGAGCCGCGCTTCGCCCGTCCCGAGGGCCGCCCGACCTCGAAGGATGAGCTGGCTCTTCTGCGTGCGCTGGGGGGCGTGTCCTACCCGGCCGACCGCGAGCGTCTGCTCGCCGAGGCCGGGCGCTGGCTGAACGGCCACGAGGAGCTGCGTCTGCGCCTGGCGGAACTGCCTGAGCTCATCTATGGAGGTGAGCTCGAGGTGCTGCGTCGCCTCGCTGAGCCGCGGCCAGAGGATGCGGTCATGGGCGCCGATCAAGCACCCGACGCGGATGTGCCTTCCGCCGGGTCGGGGAACGAGGCAGGTAGCTCAGCCAGCCGGTAGCTGCGCGTCTCGGCGTCAAAGTCGATCACTTGAAGTCCCCGGGAAAGCGCCAACTGGAGGCCGTCGCGAAGCTCTCCCTGGAGCCGCTTCAGCTCGGCCGGATCCGCGCCATGGTGGGGCGGAAGTCCGTCGGGGACGTCGACCGAAGCGAGGTTGGCGCGCCTCCGCAGGCGCGCCAGTTCGACTTCCTCGGAGTTGCCGAGGAACCATTCGACGATGAGCCGATCGGTAGGCAGTCCGTGGCTGAGCGCATCGACCCGCTGGCCGTAGTAGTCGGCCCGGAAGGCCCGCGCCGTGGCCCCGAGCCGGCGCAGGTTGAAGTGGGCATTGCCAACCTGTGCGGGGTCGAAGGTCCAGACGATCCGGTCCATTCCCGCAGCCAGAACGGCCTGGCGCTGGGCCAACTTGAGCGCCCGGCCGACCCCGCTGTTGCGGAACTCCGAGAGCACTCCGGCGGCGTGCGAGCGATGGTAGTTGAGCCCGGATGACGTTCGTCCGGTAAAGCCGTAGGCGAACCCGATCGGCTCACCAGCGGACTTGGCCAGCAGCACCAGGCCCCCGGCCTCGGCCATGACTCGCAGCAGAGTGTTCGGGGTAGCGACCTCCGCTGAACCCCAGATCGTGCCCTGGAGCTCGTGGACGGCTTCGATCTGGTCCAGACTGCGGGCCTTGCAGATCTCGAACTGGCCGGTCTCCCCGGCCGAGCCGTCCCTGAGTTGGTCAGACACGGTCCATCGCGGCGAGCCTGACGGTCGCGTGCGACCTGCCATCGAATCGAGCCAACTCTTTGTGCTCCGACTGCGTCCCGAATGAGCCGCTCCGGCGACTGGTGCGGCGCCCCTGGAGATTCTCTTTGTCGGGGCGGCATCAAGACTTGACGGACTCCGTCACCGAGGGTACCTTACCGGCCGGAGGCGGATAGATGACCAGAGCCAGACGGTCAGGCTACGCGACCATCTCGGTCCTGGCGGTTGGCCTAGCGGTCGCCATCGTCCTGGCCGGCTGCGGCCCGGTGTCAGGTTCCGCTTCCCACACTGGGTCACGGGGCGCTTCCCAGAAGGTGACCCAGCTGATGCTCCTCTCGAGCTTCTGGCATGGCTTCGGTCTGGTCGGACCGCCGCTGACGACGTCGTGTTCTGAGGGCGGCAGACAAGTGACCCTGCGGGGGGCGTTTGGTCCAGAGCTAGCTGACATCCAGCTGCGAGGTCTGCGTCCAGGTAAGCATTACGCGTTTTACGCGTACCAGAGCCCGACCAGTGCAACCGTCCGGGTTACTCAGACGGGTCCTGTGGCCACCCAGGCCGACAGCAA
>PLDE01000056.1 GCA_003135035.1 Candidatus Dormiibacterota bacterium
GCCTTCGACGGAGCTCGCACCATCGAGAGAGCCGCCCGGGCTTAGCTCAGATCAGAGCTGGAAGAGGCCGTCCAGGCGCCGGTAGCGTTCCCGTCGCCGGGTTGGATTAACCCCCTCCCTGACGAGTTGGGCCAGTTTTGCCTCCAGGCGGGGGCGGAGAAGGGCTCCGGTGGCGTCCCAGTCGGTATGGGCGCCGCCCGGGGGTTCGGGCACGATTTCATCGGCGATTCCCCACTCGAGCAGATTCGTGGCCTCCAGGCGGAGCGCCGCCGCGGCGCTCTGCTTCCGACCGGCGTCGCGGAAGAGGATCGCCGCCGCCGCCTCAGGCGAGGCGACCGACAGGAAGGCATGCTCCAAGACCAGCACGGAGTCGGCCAGCAGCGTGGCCAGGGCCCCGCCGCTTCCTCCCTCACCGATCACCACCGCGAGGTAGGGCGTGGGCAGGGCCAGCTGGGCCTCCAGGGTCTGGGCGATGGCCCAGGCCTGGCCCCGTTCCTCGGCGGCCACGCCGGGATAGGCGCCCGGGGTGTCGATGAAACTGACGACGGGTAGCTCGAGTCGGCCGGCCAGGGCGAAGAGCCGCTGAGCCTTCCTGAACCCCTCCGGATGGGCCATGCCGAAGTTGCGGCGACCCCGCTCCTCCAGAGTGCGACCCTTCTGATTGGCGACCACCCCGAGGCGGCGCCCACCCAGCCTGGCGAGACCGATCACGACCGCTGCGTCATCGCCCCCCTGGCGGTCCCCGTGGAGCTCAATGAAGTCATCGAGACAGCGCTCAATCAGATCCAGCGAGTAGGGGCGATCTGGGTGGCGCGCACCCTCCACCTGGGCCCAGGCTGAGGCCATCTCCTCGGGGCTGGCGCTGCCGTCGTCCTCGCCGTCGGTCATGCTGCGGACTGGTGGGTGTCCCCTGGTGAAGTNNTGGTCGATCAGCCCGCGGGCGTGGTGGAATTCGCTGGTCTGGAAGCCGGCGGGTAGTTGCTCGTAGGTGGCCTGGGTGATCACCCGGGCCCCGGTGAATCCGATCATGGCCCTGGGTTCGGCCAGGATCACATCTCCCAGGGCGGCGAAGCTGGCGATGCTGCCCCCCATGGTGGGATCGACGAGGATCGAGATATAGGGGAGGTGGCGCTCGGCCAGATCGTGGAGGGCCGAGACGCTCTTGGCCATCTGCATCAGGGAGAACACCCCCTCCTGCATCCGGGCACCCCCAGAGGAGGTGACGCAGATGAAGGGCATCCGGGCCCCAGCGCTGGCCTCGATGGCCCGGGCCAGTCTCTCGCCCACCGCAGTGGAGAGGCTGCCGCCCAGAAAGCCGAAGTCGAACGCGGCCAGGCCGACTGGGATCGAGCTGATCTCGGCCGCCCCGCTGAGGATGGCGTCGGGCAGGTGCTGGCGCAGCCTGGCCTCGTCGAGACGATCCACGTAGGCGCGGGTGTCGAAGAAGCCGAGCCGATCCCGGCCCTCCAACCCGGCATCCCAGATCTTGAAGGTGCCGGGATCGGCGAGCTGGCGGATTCGCTCATGGGCGCTGATCCGAGAATGGGCGCCGCAGGCAGCGCAGACGTAGAGATTCTCCGCCGCGGCTGTGGCGGATTGCCGGGAACTGCAAACAGAGCAGATGACCACACCGTCCTCCTCGGGTGGGGCAGTCTGGGGCGCGGAGTAGGCGGGACTAGCCGACATCGCTTCCTCCCTCACGAGCTCGGCGCTCGAGGTGCCGCCAGCCACGGCGGCTCGGACGCACCACTGACTAAAACAGAGTCCCTGAGGACCCCGCAAGGTTACGGTTCCGGCGGGAACGGGTGGCCGGGCCGTAACTAGGAAGGCTATNNATTTGTGGCTTGAATGCGTGTGGGGTTGCCCTGGTTCGGAGCGGCGGGTGCAACAGGTAGCAACGGGCGCCACTCCGGCCCTGAGGGATGCCGGGTGATGGGGATCGGCACGTCCCTCCCCGCGACTCGGGTCTCCAATTTCGAGATCGAAAGCTTCCTCGACACCTCAGACGAGTGGATCCAGTCACGCACCGGTATCAGAGAACGCCGAGTAGCCGAGCCCGAGCTCACTCTGCTCCAACTGGCCGCGCGAGCCGCGCGAGCTGCCCTCCAGGCCGCGGACCTCGATCCCTCCGCGATCGACGCGGTCATCTGCTCCAGCAGTTCTCCTGACGCCACTTTTCCATCCTTGGCCTGCCGACTCCAGGCGGAGCTGGGGTGCCCACATGGCCCTGCCTTCGATGTTCAGGCCGCCTGCTCGGGAGCTATTTACGGCATGGCCCTGGCCCAGTCGATGATCCAGAGCGGGCTCAGCCGCACCGTGCTGGTGGTGGCGGCCGAGATCTTCAGCCGGGTGCTCGACTGGAGCGACCGCTCCACGGCGGTTCTCTTCGGCGACGGCGCGGGAGCTCTGGTGGTCGGATCCTCAAACCAGGAGGGGGCCCAGATCGTCGCTCTCGACCTGGGGGCGGATGGCGGTGGGGCCTGGGCTCTGGACACCATCCGCTACCACCCAATCAAGCAGGAGCCGGCCCGCTTGCGGCCCGAGTACGCCACTTCGGACAGGGCGATGGACCGCGTCGTGCACATGGACGGCCGCGAGGTTTTCCGCTTCAGCACCAAGATCCTGGAGCAGATAGTTCTCCGCCTGGCCGGAGCGGCCAGAATCGAGGTGGATCAGATCGCCCTGATCGTGCCCCATCAGGCCAACTCGAGAATCCTGGGCACGGCCGCCGGGCGGCTCGGGGTGCCCTTTGATCGCTTTACTTGCAACGTCGACCGCCTGGGCAACACCTCCTCCGCCTCGATTCCTCTGGCCCTCGCCGAGGCTGAGGGCCAAGGCCGGTGCCACACCGGCGATCTCGTCTGTTTGGTAGCCTTCGGAGCCGGGCTGACCTGGGGCGGGGTCTTGCTCCGTTGGCAGCCGACCGGGGTAGTTGTCGATGACCCCGGCGATCTCGAAAAGTCCAATCAATCCCTGAGCGACACCGAAGGGCGTTCCACGCCCCGACGCGAGGAGATTTCTGGGTGACCACGAATACGGTTTCGGACCGGGTACGGGTGGTAGTGACGGGAATGGGAGCGGTGACGCCGCTCGCGGTAGGCGTCGGCCCCAGCTGGGCCGCTCTTCTCGCCGGCCGCAATGGGATCGCCAGGATTCAGAGTTTCGACCCCGACGCCTACGCCTCGCAGATGGCGGGCGAGGTCCTCGACTTCGACCCGGTGGATTTTATCGACCGCAAGCAGGTCAACCGGACCGCCCGCTTTACCCAGTTCGCCCTGGCGGCGACGATGGAGGCGATGGAGCAGTCGGCGCTCACCGTCGACGACTCCAATCGATACGAAGTTGGGGTCATCGTGGGATCTGGCATCGGCGGACTCCGGGTCACCGAGGAGGCCAGCTACACCCTGCGGGATCGAGGACCGCGCCGGCTGAGCCCCTTCACCGTGCCCATGATCCTGGCCGACATTGCCGCTGGCGAGATCGCCATGAAGCTGCAGGCGTGTGGTCCCAACTTTGCCTTGATCTCCGCTTGCGCCACCGGCGCGCACGCCATCGGTGAGGCGGCCGAGATTATCCGCCGCGGTGATGCGGTGGCCTGCGTGGCCGGCGCCAGCGAGGCCTCGGTGACGCCCTTGGCGGTCGGGGCGTTCGCTGCCATGCGGGCCCTGTCACAGCGCAACGACGATCCCGAGCACGCCAGCCGGCCCTTCGATAAGGGGCGCGATGGGTTCGTGGTCGCCGAGTCCTGCGGGATCGTGATCCTGGAGGAGCTCGGCCACGCCCGGCGGCGAGGGGCGCGCATCCTCGCCGAGGTTGTCGGCTACGGGGCGACGGCCGACGCCCACCACCTCACCGCGCCCGATCCCAGTGGCAGGGGAGCGCGTTATGCCATGACCAAGGCCCTGGACAAGGCTGGGGCAGGGCCTGAGGACGTCGATTACATCAACGCCCACGGCACCTCGACCGAGCTCAACGACGCGGCTGAGACTTCCGCTATCAAGCAGGCCCTGGGTGAGAACCGCGCCCGGCAGATTCCCATCTCCTCGACCAAATCGATGACCGGTCACAGCCTCGGTGGCGCCGGAGCGATCGAGTCGATCTTCTCGGTGATGGCGATCGTGGACGGCCAGGTGCCCCCGACGATCAACTACCAGGATCCCGACCCCGAGTGCGACCTCGACTACGTCACCGAAGGCGCGCGCCGGGTGGACCCAGAGCTGGTCCTCAACAATTCCTTTGGCTTCGGCGGCCACAACGCCTGCCTCGCCTTCGCCCGATTCTCTGACTGAAGTAGATCGCCGGTCGGGCCTGGTGGGTGCGGAGTTCCCATCCCGGGAGAGACCGCTGCTGGCGCAGCGGCGGAGATTCGCGGATATCCTCAGGCCGTGCGCCACTGGCTCGGCGTGGGACCTGCCGCGAGAATTCTTTTCGCCCTCACCAGCGGAGGCCTGCTCCTGGCCAGTTGTGGGGGTGCCGGCCATGTCCCTTCGAAGAGCCCCCGGCCATCTCCCTCGTCCAGCGCACCTGCCTGTAGCAACCAGAGCGTTCTGGCTACCTGGTCGGTCGACCAGCTGGCCGAGCAGGTGGTGGCCATACCGGTCCAGGAGATCGACGTCGACGCCGTCCAGTCTGAGGTTGCCCAGGGAGTGGGCGGGCTACTTCTCTTCGGAACTGCGGCGCCGAGCAATCTCGGCGCCCAGTTGAAGGCTCTGGAGACAGGAGCACCGGGCGGCATCGCGCCCTTGGTGATGACCGACGAGGAGGGAGGAGGGGTGCAGCGAATGGCCAACCTGGTGGGGTCCCTACCCTGGGCGCGCCAGATGGGCAGCACCATGACGGCCGCCCAGATTGAGAGCGCTGCCGAATCGGTGGGACAGGCAATGCTGGCTCAAGGGGTGACCATGGACCTGGCGCCGGTGCTGGATGTGGATGGAGGCGTCGGTCCCAATGCGACCGACCCGGACGGCTCCCGGTCCTTCAGTGCCAACCCCAGCGTTGCCAGCAGCGATGGCCTCGCCTTCGCTGAGGGACTGGTGGCCGCCGGGGTGATCCCGGTGGTGAAGCACTTCCCCGGCCTGGGCGGTGCCAGCGGAAACACCGACGATAGGCCCGCCACCACGCAGCCTTACTCGGCCCTGCAAACGGGCGGGCTCGTGCCCTTCGATGCCGCCGTGCAGGCTGAGCTACCGGCAGTCATGGTGGCCAACGCATCGGTCCCCGGGCTGACCACGGCTCCAGCGAGCCTGTCCTCCGCCGCGATCCAGGGGCTTCTCCAGGATCAACTTCACTTTCAGGGACTGATCCTGACCGACTCGCTCAGTGCGGGCTCGATCACCGCACTGGGTCTTAATGTGGCGCAAGCGACGGTGCAGGCAATCGCCGCGGGCGCCGACATGGTCACCTTCGGAAGCGGAAGTCCTGCGCTGGTGACGGCGGCGGTCGATGCGGCGATGACGGCGGCGGTCGCAGATGGCCAGGTCTCGACCGCGCGGCTGAGCAACGCGGTCAGCCAGATCCTGGCCGCAAAGCGGGTAGATCTTTGCTCCAAGTGAGAACCAGCCATCCAGACAGCCGGGCGTCTTCTTCCTGTGCCACGGTTGGCCAGTCGAGGTAGTCTCACCCGTCATGGACCAGTACCAATTGGTCAACCAGCAGAATTGGGATGAACGCGCGCCAGCTCATGCAAAGTCTCCCGACTACCATGTGCAGCGCTTCCTGTCCGATCCCGATTTCATCAGCGGTGTGGTGCGTTTCGACCAACCGCGGCTGGGTGATATTCGCGGCCTTCGGGCGGTTCACCTGCAGTGTCATATCGGCACCGACACACTCTCCCTCGCTCGTCTCGGTGCCCGCATGACCGGTCTGGACTTCTCGCCGGCCGCTCTTCACGAAGCGCGCAAGTTGGCGAAGGCGACAGCCGCGGACATTGAGTTCGTCGAAGCGAATCTCTATGACGCGGTGGCCGCACTGGGAGCGCACCGATTCGACCTTGTCTACACCGGGATTGGTGCCCTCTGCTGGTTGCCTGATATCGCCCGCTGGGCCAGCGTGGTCGCCGATTTGCTGGCTCCCGGCGGGCGCCTGTTTGTCCGGGAGGGCCATCCCATGCTGTGGGCACTCTCCGATCCCAGACCGGATGAACTCTTGGTGGTGGAGCACCCTTACTTCGAGGTGGCCGAGCCCGTGCTGGACTCTGTCGGCGGCACCTATGTGGAGACCGATGTGGTCTTCCAACACAACACCGCGTACCAATGGAGCCACGGTCTCGGCGAGATCATCAGCGCCCTGCTGGCGCGAGGGTTGCGGATCACTGGGCTGGTCGAGCACGACAGCGTGCCCTGGAATGCATTGCCGGGCCAGATGGAGCAGCTGGTCGACGGCGAGTACCGACTAGCCGACCGACCCTGGCGCTTGGCTCACAGTTTCACCTTGCAGGCGGTGAAGTCATAGCTATAAGCGGATTCGACGTCGGTCGAACTGGGCGGTGTCGAGGTGCAGCCCCGGGCCTGGCCGGGAGACGTCGAGGCTAGCTTCACCCCGGCCAACCTAGTTGGCTGCCGCGTCCCTTTCTTCATGGGGGACGACGGCGCCCGGAACAATCTCGGTGGCGGCACCGGCGTGGGTGACGACGTGGCCGTCCACCATCCCAGCGATAATCACGCGGCCCCAATTCTGCACGTCACCGACCGAGGTGCCGTCTAACACAGCATCCCCGGCTCGCTCCACCAGGAGTCCGCCGACGATCCCGGTCACGTAGGCGGCCCCTCGGGAACCAACAACGACTCCCTTGGTCACGGTGCCGGTAAGGGCGAGGGCGCCGCCAGCTTCGACAATCACCTCGCCATCGACGGTGCCGGAAATCCACTCTTCGCCGGTGACGCGGAGATCACCTACGTGGCAGGTACCGCTGGGAACCGTTAGGTGCGTGCTCATCAATCCTCTCCATCCAC
>PLDE01000060.1 GCA_003135035.1 Candidatus Dormiibacterota bacterium
ACCACTCCGTGGGACTTGACTGATTTGCGTGGACCAAAGGAGCCAAACAAGAACTTCGAAGCGCTGTGACGCGACACGGGGTTTGTTTGCCGTGGTCTCTTCTTTGGTAGTCTCATTCCCGCGAACGATGACCGCTACCTGAGCCGCCGCGTTATTGGGGTCTGCCCGTGTGCCCAATTCCATGGTTGACACGGAGTCCCTGATGTCCAGGACGTGCTCCGCGTTAGCCCGATTCTCGGAGATCTGGTTCTGGTCCAGCGTGAGAACATCGCCAGTGTCTGAATATGCAAGAAGAGCCGGGTTACCTCGCTCCAGTGCCTCGTTTTGGATCAAGTCATCCGTTACCACATCCCCCACCACTTGCTTGGCCGAGACGCCAGCCGGTAGGGGATTTGTGGTGGAGACTGTGAATGGGGGCAAGACAAGCAAGGCGGGGTTGACCGACACCCCGGGCGCAATCGAGGTAGCTTTCGGTGAGGGCTTGGCGGAGGCGGAAGGGATTTTGGCCGGCGCGCTAGCGCAGGCGGCCGTCCAGACCACCATCAGTCCCACCCCAACGGACAGCACGGCCCGCTGCGACCGTCCCCAACCGGTCACCTGGCGCCCCCTTGAATCCTAAGGAGAGAAGAACCATAGCTCCTAGTCGCACGGTTCGACAAGCCCCCAGGAGGGAGTCGTCAGCTCTCACTGAGAGGCACCTCGGTGAGGCGCAGGGCCAGCTCCTCCGCAGCTCGCCGTAAGCAAGTCTTCAACCAGCCGGGTTGGCCCGCCGCGAGCGAGACGACCCGGGTGCCACGGTCAGCGCCCTCCGGGTTGAAGGAGGCGCCGAATGCGGTCACCGGCTGACGCAAGTAGTCCCTAACCCGGCGGCAGAGGTCGGGATCGCCCTCCAGCTCCAGCGGGAAACCACGCACCTCGACGTTGGCTCCCGTGCGCCGGTCCTGGAGCCGGTAGCGCTCCTCCATCTGAGTCACCTCCCCAGCTCTCTGCCAACGCCGCGACGGACCAGTTGTAACGCCTCCCAAGGACGCTCCGGCGCGAGTGCTGGGCGCCGCGCTCCGATCGCCCGCTCCGCGGTGCGCCAGGGCTCGAGCAGGACGCGCTCACCTTCGCTCAGCGCCGGTCGGCTGTGCTCTTCTCTGCTGAAGGGAGCGTGGATAAAGCGAAAGATCTCGGCCGGTGTCTCCGAGATGGCATCCTCCGCGTAAAGGGAGATCCCGCGTCGACGCCGCAACGCCGCATCGACATCCTCCAGGCCGAGTCCTCGGGCGGCCAGTCCCTGCTTCAGATGGGCCGGGTCGTCGCGGCGAAGACGGCGGAGCAGCTGGTCTGGTCCCTGGAGGCCCAACGAGCCCCTGGCTCTGGTGGACAGGCGCTGGGTGGGGGGCGCATCGCGCATCACGTCGCGGTCCAGCTGGGATGGCGGCGGCAGCCCGGGGCTGCCCAGCGAGAGTTCTCCGTTCCAGGTCGGGTCAATCTCGCGCAGCCGCTTCAGGTAGTANNGGCAGCCAGCCCGAGGCGGCGACCAGGGCCACGCTGTCGCGGAGTTTCACCCCGCCACGCGGGTCCTCGACCAGGGCGTGACCAGCCTCGTGAACCAGGGTCGCCCTGATCAGGTCATAACCCAGCTCCCGATGCCATCCCGGACGACCGAGGGCCGGGATCAGAGACCAGTCCCGGTTGATCCGCATGGTTCCCTCGCGCCACGCACCGAGGGTGTCGGAGGGAAGGCTGCTCTCGTCCTCCAGACAGATCTCGTCGATCACCCCGCGGAGGATGTCCTTGACCTGGAGTGGGAGCCGGTCAACCGACTCCCATACCTCAGCCGATCGCTCCTGGGCTCCCGGGGGACCTTCCGGAGCGACGCGAACCCGGAGGTCGAACTGCTCTCCGGCCCAGGTCTCGTCGGCTAACCCGAGGCGGCGATAGGTCTCAAGACGGACGTACTTCCGATCTGACCGATAGGGGCTGAGCGGGATCGTGTCCTCCACCCTGCCCCTGTCCGCCCAGGGCCAGCTGTTGGGGGCGGAGGAAAGCCGAGGTCAGCTCATGTCGGGCCAGGCTGGAGTTTCAGTCTCCCCACCCTCGCCCTCTTCGCCTCCTACCTTCTGTTGGAACCGGGCCGCGACCATCTGCTGAGCCATCGCCTTGGGAATCCCGAACTTGACCAAGGAGCGGACCTCATCGGCCATCACCTTGTCGCGAGCGGTCTCAACTGCAGTGATCAGATCGTCGAGCGAGATCGTGGCCTGTTTCACGACTCAATCGTACCCGCCCAGGCTCCCGCTCAAGCGACCACTTCATGCGCTTCGGCGGGGCACCTCAAACCAGGGCCAGGGCCGGGGCGACCAAGCTGGGGTTGAGGCAGAACCCTTCGTAGTCAATCGGCTCTGTGATCGAGGGATTCTCGCCGCAAACCGGGCATGCGGGATCGCGCCGGAGCCGGAAGGCGTTGAACTCCATGGCCAGGGCGTCGACGTGGAGGAGGCGACCCTTGAGCGTCTCCCCGATGCCCAGGATCAACTTGAGCACCTCGGTCGCCTGGATCAGGCCGACCAGACCGGGCAGCACCCCGAGAACTCCGGCCTCGGAGCAACTGGGCGCCTCCTCGGGAGGCGGGGGGGCCGGATAGCGACAGCGATAGCAGGCGGACTCGAAAGGGATCATGGTGGTGATCTGGCCCTCGAAGCGGAAGATCCCGCCATCGACCAGCGGCTTGCGCAGGAACACCGCCACATCATTGGCCAGGTACCGAGTGGGGAAGTTGTCGCTCCCATTCACGATCACGTCGTACTGGGAAAAGATCTCGGCGGCGTTCTCGCTATCCAGATGGACCCGGTGCTCGACTACCTTCACGTCCGGGTTGAGCGCCTTGAGGGCGATCGCCGCCGATTCGGTCTTGAGCATCCCGATCCGGTCAACCGTGTGAACAATCTGCCGCTGCAGGTTGCTCAGTTCGACCCGGTCGAAATCGACCAGACCGATCGTGCCGACTCCGGCGGCGGCGAGATAGTAGGCAATCGGCGCGCCCAGTCCACCCGCCCCAAGAAGCAGCACCTTGGCATCTAGTAACTTGGCTTGACCGACCTCGCCCACCTCGTTGAGGAGGAAGTGCCGGCTGTAGCGTTCGCGCTGCTCGGCGGTGAAGTTGTGGGGAACGGTGAAGGGCAGACCCTGGTCCTTCCAGGCGTTGAATCCGCCCTGGAGTGAAACCACGTCCGAGTAGCCCATTCCCCGCAGGGTCTTGGCTGCCAGGAGTGAGCGGACGCCCGAGGCGCAGTAGACGGTGATCGGGGTGCTGCGATCGGGGATGGCACCCTCCACTCGCAGCTCTAGGAACCCTCTCGGGATCAGGACGGCGTCGGGGAGAACTCCCTGGAGGACCTCGTCGGGCTCGCGTACGTCAAGGAGTCGCCTGGAACCGTGGAGGCGCTCGCTCAGCTCCTTAGGAGCTATTTCCGCGACCTCCTGCCGCGCCTGGTCGACTAGTTCTCGGGAACTCAAGGACATAGGTGGGGCACTCCGCCAAGACCAACTCAAAACCAAAATCCGACCCGCAAACAAAGAATACCCGAGAAGGGCGGAGTCGAATCAGGCGGGCAGGCGACGCATGGTCCCGGCCAGCACGTGGATGTGGAGGTGGGGAACTGTCTGGCCACCTCCCGGCCCAACGCTCACGAAGAAGCGGTAACCCTGGTCGTGCCCGAGGTCAGCGGCCACCGAATTGGCCACCTGAGCGAGGCGGAGCCAGAGTTGCGCGTCCTCGTCTTGGAGTTGGCGGAGGTCCTCGATGTGCTTTTCGGGGACAACCAGGATGTGCGTCTCCGCGACCGGGTGGATGTCCTTGAAGGCGATAATCCCTGACTCCCGATGAACCTCGTCGCTGGGCAGCTCGCCAGCCACGATCCGGCAGAACAGGCAGTCGGAGTTCACGCGGACATCATAGGTCGGGCCCGATCAGAGTCAGGCTGATGACGCCCTACTGCTAGCCGGTCACCAGATCGATCCCCGCCTCCTCGATCTTGCTGATGTCGTCATCGACCAGGATCACCTCTCGGCCGGCGCGGTCGAGCAGGCTGGCGGCCACTGCGGCGCGATACCCCGCGGCGCAGTGAACCCAGGTGGGTCGGTCGGGAAGTTCGCCGATTCTGCTCGGCAGATCGGCTAGGTGAATGTTGATGGCGTTTTTGATGTGGCCCTGGCGATACTCGTCGGGGCGACGGGCATCGAGGATCTGGACATCCTGCGAAGGCAGTGCCCGGGCCAGACCCGCGAAGTTGGTCACCTGGTAGGAGGAACTGCCCAACTGCTGCTCGAGGTCGGCCAGCGGCTTCCGCGACCAAGCCGAAAACCAGTCGATTCCGATCCTGCCCAGGTCCCGACGTCCTCGACGGACGGACTCCTCCGGGGTGGCCACCACGGTCAGAGAATCTCCCCAAGGGACGACCCAGCCCACGTAGGTGGAGAACAGGTCCCCGATCGGGAAGTTGACCGTCCCGGCCACGTGGGAGGCACCGAATTCGGTCCGCGGTCGGAGATCGATGACCCACTGAGCACCTCGGATACGGCGTCCCACCTCTTCGCCGTCAATCTCGGTGGGCAGAGCCAGGTCGAGAGGGGCCGCGCCGGCCAAGTTGAGCGGGGACATGTGCGCGTAATAGCTGGGGTAGAGGGAATACCCGGCCAGGAGCTGGCGAACGAATCCCTCCTCGTCATCGGTCATGGCGGGGTTGCTGGCTCGCTGGGTCGCCAGGTCGTGCCTCGGCTCGATTGGGGAGGGTGGTGTGCTGGAGCAGAAGCTGCCGAACCCGTGAGTCGGGTAGAGGTCGATCTCTCCCGGCAGTGCTGCCAGGCGAAGAGCGGATCGGTGCTGAGCTCGAGCCAGCTCCTCGGTAAGACCCGGCGAGATCAAATCCGTCCGGCCGACGGAGCCGTAAAGCAGGGAGCCGCCACTGAATAGCGCCTGGGGGATGTCGTCGACCAAGAGCAGGTAGGAGAGGTGACTCGGAGTGTGGCCCGGGGTGGCCAAGGCCTGCAAGGTCATGGGACCCACTTCGACCCGATCTCCCTCGGCGACCGGCTGGCGCTGGAAGGCAACGTCATCCGCACCTGCCACCAGGTAGCGGGCGCCCAGTTGCTGGGACAAAGACCAGCCCCCCGAGACGTAGTCGTTGTGGATGTGGGTCTCAGCCAGGCAGCTGATCTCGACCCCAGCGGAATCGGCCAGGGCAAGGAGTCGGTCGGTGTCCCGTTGGGGGTCGATCACGACGGCCTGATGCCCGTCATGGATGAGGTATGTGCGGTCACCCAGCTCCGGGGTCATCAGGGTCA
>PLDE01000230.1 GCA_003135035.1 Candidatus Dormiibacterota bacterium
TCTCCCGTGGCCGCTTCGTGGACCGCGATGCGCTGACTTGAGCTGCTTTCGACCCAGCTGCCGCCGACGTAGAACCGATCCTGAGCCAGCTGCCCCGTACGGCCGCTGGGGGGGGGATGGGTGCCCTCCGACGCCACGTCGGGGCGGTCCCGCTCACTCTTAGCCATGACCGCTCGATCCTAGCAATTGGTCGGCCCCTCGGGAGGGGTCGGGTCCGATAATGGGGCCTCACAGTTGGGGAGAGAGCACCCGTGCGAATCGCCAGATTTGCTGCCCCGGAAGGGATCCGGTTCGCCGTAGCGGACGCTGCCCAAACGGGCGCCGAAGGCATTCGCTGGCTCGACCTGGGCCTGGCCACCCCCGAATTGCAGGCTGCTGTTCTGGCTGGCCGGTCGCCCCTTCCCGGCGCGGAGATCTGGCCGGAGCTGCCAATCCTCGCCCCTGTTGCCCCCAACCGCATCTTCGCCATCGGCCGCAACTACCTGGCCCATGCCAAGGAGCGCGAGGCCAAGGTGCCAGCCATTCCCATCGTCTGGGTCAAGCTCAATTCGGCTGTGGTCGGCGATGGCGCCGCAATCTTGGTCCCTGCCGAGCATGCCCAGGCGATCGACTACGAAGGGGAACTGGCGGTTGTGATCGCCAAGCCCGGGCGGCGCATCCCTGAAGAGAGCGCCCTCGGCCACGTCGCGGGCTACACCATCGCCAACGATGTCACCGCGCGCGACGCCCAGGACGCCATGCCCCAGTGGACGCTACCCAAGAGCATGGCTACCTTCGCCCCGCTAGGCCCCCACTTTCTGTCCGCCGACGAGATCCCTGATCCGCAGGCGCTCAGCATCGAGACGCGGGTGGGCGGCGAGGTGCGTCAGCAGGGTGCCACCAAGGACATGATCTTCTCGGTCGCCAAGCTGATCAGCTTCATCTCCACTTACGTCGAACTGGCACCGGGTGACGTCATCGAGACGGGCACTCCAGCCGGGATCGGCTGGCAGCGCAAGCCCAAGAAGATGCTCCAGCCGGGGCTCGAGGTTGAGGTTCGGATTGAACCGATCGGGCTGCTGCGCAATCCGGTCCAGGCCGAGGAGACAGCGTCGGGCGACTAGCCCGGGGTGACTGCCATGTCGGGGATGAAGAACGAGCGCCAGCTGGCTCCCTGGCTGGTCGGAGCGACCATCGAGACGGTGGGGCGAGTCGCCGAACGTCACGGCAGTCGAGGGGGGCCGAAGCAGCACCGGTTGCATCGCTCCGAGCGCCGAGAACAACTCCTCCAAGCCTGCTTGGTGGCCTTCGCCAGGGACGGCCTGGAACTGACCACCATGGACTCCATCGCCAGCACGGCAGGGGTCAGCAAGCCCCTCGTCTACCGTCACTTCCACAATCGTCGGGAGGCCCTGGCGGCCGTCGTGGAACGCGAGAGTGAGCGACTCCAGGAGCTGCTTCACATCGGTGCACCCACCGATGTGCGACCGACCTTCGAGCAGCTGACGACCACCTTCCTGGTCTTCGCCGCGGAGTCACCATCTTCTTTTCGTCTGCTTTTTCATCTCGTGGACGCGGCTGCCGGGCCAGCCAAGCGGCGGGTTGACCAGCTACGCGACCGGGTCGGCCGAGCCATGGTGGCCTCTCTGTTGAGCGAGGTTGATGGCACCGAGATCTCGGAACAGCCGCCCAATCCGGACGCTGCGTGGCTGGCCGGCATGGTGAGCTCCATCGTCGAGGGAGTCGCCGGCGGCCTCGCCCGTGGGGAGGATCCGGCTCTCCGCGCGGGAGCACTCCGGCAGCTGCTACGCCCGGAAGGGTTGATGGCGGCCCTGAGCGCCTTTCGGACTCCGTCGAACCCGGTCGGCCCGGCGGAGCGGGCGCGAAGCTAGCCATCTTGGCCGGCCGGTCCCCTAACTCAGCCCACGGCCTTGCCGATCTGCGCGGCCCCACCCGGGTGGTGGGGGGGCCGCGCTCGGGCAAGACTGAGGTGCTGGTGAACCTGGTCGTCGAATGGCTCACCTCCGGAAATGGCTCCGACCGCATGGTCGTGGTCGTGCGCAGCCGGGCTAGCGCTCTCGCTCTGGAGTCGCGCATCGAGGCCGAGCTTCCGGAAGCTCACCAGGGCCTTCTCATCCAGACTCACGAGCACTTGGCGCGCTCAGTGCTGACGGCTCTTGGCAGGGGCATTCGCCGGGGTCAGGTACTATCCCGAACCGCCGAGTGGCTGGCCATGCGGGAGGCGCTGCTGCGGTCCGCGCCGTCTCTACCGCGGCTAGGACCCCTGGTCGACGAGCCCTCATCGGTCAACGACGCTTTGGCGGTGGTTTCCGCCTCCAAGCGCGCCCTGGTTGGACCCGGCTTGCTGGCGCAGCGGCTGCGGCACGCCCCGGCCAGCCTGGGCGAGATTGCCGTCCTGGCCGCCAGCTACCAGGACGTTCTGAAGCAGATGGCGAGCCTGGACCCGCGCGACAGCCACGGTCTGGCGCTCGAGGCATTGGTCAGTGCGCCCACCGCCATCCCCGGTTGGCTCGACCTGCTGCTGGTTGATGAGGCGGAGGATCTGAGTCCCGCGGAGTGGCTCTTGATTCGCGAGTTGTCAGGCCGTTTGACCTCGCCCCGACGCCTGGTGATGGCGGGCCATTGGACCGAGTCCACACCGGGCTTCCGGGGGGTGTCGAGCGAGTCGTCGAGCCGACCCTTCGAGGAGTACTTCCCGGCTGAGTTGGGGGCGCGAGACTGGGTCCTGCCCGGGACCCTGCCGAACTGGGCGACCGAGGTGGCCCTGAGCCTGGGCCTCGACCCCCAGGCGAGTGGCGAGGAGGCAGTCCCAACTGCGGCCGAACCTCTCCGCCAAGCGGCCTTCAGGGTCGGACCGGTCGCGGCCATCTGGGCCGCGCCGGATGAGACGGAGGAGGCGCTCGCGGTAGCTCGGGAGATCGTTCGAGCCCGGCTCCAGGGCGAGGTCAGCTTCGCCGAGACGGCAATTCTGTTGCGTGCGCCGATCCGACAGCTGGCTCCCATCCGAGCCGCGCTCGACGCCTTCGGTGTGCCCTACCGAATCCCCGGTGGCGGGGAAGGTACGGGGAACCCGCTGGTGGCGGTCACCCTCAACTGGCTTCGAGTTCTCTCCGCTCCGGCTGATCCAGAGGTGCTGCTGACAGCTCTCTCTGCCGGTCCTCGGGCCGTTCCCCCGGCCGCCTTGCGGGCTCTCCGTCGGGTCGCCGGGCGGAGTGGCCTCAGCCAGGCGCGAGTGTTCTGGGACTGGGTCCGCGGGACCGGCAGTTCGGTTGATCTGGAAAAGGCCGAGGGGGCCGAGGCTAACGAATGGGAGCTACTCAGGTCCGTGGGCCGTCCTTGGCTCGCTCTCGGGCCAGAGTCTCTGGCCCGAGAGCGTCGGCTACTGACCTGGTCTCA
>PLDE01000059.1 GCA_003135035.1 Candidatus Dormiibacterota bacterium
ACGGAACTTCTTGGTCTGGTCGGGATCCGGTAGCTCGCCATGGATCAAGAGGTACCAGGCCTGCTCAAAAGAGCACTCCGCTGCCAATACGGCAGCGTTGTACCCGCGGTAATGAAAGAAGCCTTCCTCGCCCCTAACGTCGCCAATGGTCGTCTCGGCGACGGCGACCCCTTCGAGGCCAGGCGGGGCCAGGATGGGTTGTTTCGGCTTGGCCTCGTCAACGGCGTTGGTCATAGCGCCTCCAGTAAGCGGGTTAGGAATGGTCCCCACCAGGCGGAGGCGTGCCCGACGATCGTCGCCGAGTCCTCTCCGTTTTGCTGGCCGAGGAGAAAAGGAAGATCCAGGCGATCAACGAGCCACCAGCCACCAGCGCCAGCATGCCGAACGGGATCGCGACCTGACCTGCTGTGGTCATAAAAAAGCTACCTCCGTGTGCAACTCGTATTCTAGTGATTCGGCTCAGTTCCCACCCGTCCTGTAGTGCGCTTTCGCACTTGCTGCGCTCGTACTCGGGCTCTGGCTGGTGANNCCTTGAGTTCCTCCCCTATCGACCCGGGGCGCGCCCGCCTGGCCCTTTGGGGTCTGGTGGCCGCCACCGTCGCGGACTCCTTCGGGGCCACCATGATCCTGCCCATCCTGCCGCTGTTCGTCCGGCATGCGGGAGCATCGTATGCCGAGGTGGGCCTGGTTACCGCCGTCTTCTGGGCGGCCGGGCTGGCTGTGCGCTACCCCGTCGGCAAACTCTCCGACCGGATCGGGCGAAAGGGCTTGATCCTCGGGTCGCAGGCGATCTACGCAGCCGCCACAGCGACCTTTGCCTTGTCACCTTCGCCCCTCTGGTTCGTCGTTCTGCGGGCCGTTCAGGGCGCTGCCGCCGGTGCTGCCACTGTGCTCGCTATGGCCGCCGTCGCGGACTTTGTTCCGAACGAGCGCCGTGGACGCGCTTACGGGTCGCTTACCGGGGCAAACATGGCCGGCACGGTGGTCGGTCCGCTCATCGGCGCCGCCCTCTTCCAGATTTCGCTGGCGGCTACGTTCCTCGCTTCTGCTGGCACGGCCCTGGTGGTGGGCGCCGTGATTCTGTTCACTCTCCCCGCCCTCTCACCGACGGCCCATCAGTCCCAACCCGACTACACACCAACATCGCTTTGGCGTGACCCGATTATTCAGGGCGTCACCATCGCCTCGACGGCGGTGGGTCTGTTGATCGGCATGTATGACACGGTGTGGAGCCTGCTTATGCACGTCCGCCACGCCACCGACCTGGAGATCGGACTTTCCTTCACCCTGTTCGCGCTGCCCTTCACCATCGGCTCTTGGCCGGCGGGCTGGTTGGCCGACCACATGGACAACCGCTGGTTGATCGGCATCAGCGCTCTAGCGTCGGGATGTTTCGCGATCGCCTACCCCTTCCTGCCCAATCCTGCCTGGTTGATCGGTCTCGGGATTTTCGAGGGGGTGTTCACCGTCACCGGGTCACCCGCCCGCCTCGCCATGCTCTCCCGACGCGTCCATCCCAGCCAGATGGGTAGGGTCCAGGGTCTCTACGGATCCGCTCAGGTTGGCGCCGCTGCGATCGCCTCTTTGGTGGCCGGCACTCTCTTCGGGCTCGGCATTTCCCTTCCCTTCATCGCAACCGCCATCGCCATGTGGCTGTCAGCGCTGGTACTGGTCCCTCTCTGGCACGGCGTCGACGGCCACCCACGAACGGCGGGTCAGACCGTCTCCGAGCCTCCCGGGCCCACCAGCCTCTGACCATAAAAAGAAAAGGCCTGGGTCCCGATGACCCAGGCCCTCCAGCTGCGTGACTGAGTATTAGTTGGTCGGCAGAATTACCCGACGCGCGGTGGCGTTGAGTACGTCTGCGAAGGACGTGTAGAGTGCCGCGATGGCGGTCAGGATTCCCAGGTAGCCACCAATGTGGCCGAGTGTGGTAGCCGAACTCGCACCGAACCAGCCCCAGTCACTCGCGGCAAGGAACAGGAAGGTGAGTGTCAGCAACAGGAACACGACCTGCACGGCCCGCGTGCCATGCATTGAGGCGATGAACATGTAACCGGTGAAGATGAACCAGCTGAAGAGGTAGAGCCCGAGAATGGGGCCAGCTGCGGCGCCAAGGCCCTTGCCAAACACCACCTCGATCAGGTAGAAACTCCACCAGAACGCGCCGTATGACGAGAACGCGGTGGCCGCAAAGGTGTTGCCGCGCTTGAAGGCCCACATGCCGGCCAGGAACTGCGCAGTACCACCGTAAGCAGCAGCCATACCCAGCACCGCGCCGACGCCGGTGCCGCCGATGATTCCGGCGTTGATGAACGACAACATCAGAGTCGTCAGACCGAACCCGGCTAGCCCTAGAGGTGCCGGATCGGCAATCGGGTTGGGTACTTCAGCGGTGTGCATCACCGATTGCTGAGGTACTCCGGGGTTGTTATTAGCCATGAGTCTTGGTTACCCCTCCTGTGGTCAATGAATTCGCGTGAGTCGGTTTTGAGAGCTGCCTAGTCGTTACTAGTTCTCCTTTCCCTCCTCTGTGACTGCCCGACTCCGCAGCTCTTCCACCACTGCCGGATCCGCCAGAGTGGTGGTGTCGCCGAGAGGACGGTTCTCCGCCACGTCACGCAGCAAACGTCGCATGATCTTTCCCGAACGCGTCATTGGTAGCTCGGGGGTGAAGAGGATGTTGGCGGGAGCAGCGATTTTACCGATCTTCATGCTCACGTGGTTACGGAGCTCGGCGAGGAGCTCGACGCTGCCCTCCTGACCGCTCTTGAGGGTCACGAAGGCGACGATAGCTTGGCCGGTCTGTGCGTCGTTGCGAGCGCAGACGGCAGCCTGAGCCACCGCTGGATGGTCTACCAGCGCACTCTCCACCTCAGTGGTGGAGATGCGGTGTGCCGAGATGTTCATGACATCGTCGATTCGTCCCATCAGCCAGAAGTCGCCGTCGGCATCCTTGCGGGCGCCGTCACCAACGAAATAGACGTCCTTGTAACGGCTCCAGTAAGTGTCCTCGTAGCGCTTGGGGTCACCGTAGATACCGCGCAACATCGCGGGCCAAGGTTTGCGTATGACCAGGTAGCCGCCCTGTCCGGGGGGGACCTCATTACCCTGCTCGTCGTAGACTGCGGCGTCGATGGTGGGGAAGGGCTTGGTTGCCGAGCCCGGCTTCAAGGTTGTGATCCCTGGCAGGGGAGCAATCAGGATCATCCCCGTCTCCGTCTGCCACCAGGTATCGACCACCGGTGTCTTGCCCAGGCCGACGTTCTCCCGGTACCAGATCCAGGCCTCCGGGTTGATCGGCTCGCCAACTGTCCCGAGCAGACGCAGACTGGTCAGGTCGTGCTTCTGAGCGTATTGCGGTCCCCACTTCATGTGGGTGCGAATGGTGGTGGGCGCGGTGTAGAGCACGTTGACCTTGTAGCGCTCGACAATCTCCCACCAGCGCTCCTCGT
>PLDE01000153.1 GCA_003135035.1 Candidatus Dormiibacterota bacterium
CTGGTCTGTCGGCGCTGCGGCGGTGTCGCCGACGTTGACTGCGCCCTGGGCCATGCCCCGTGTCTGGCACCGATAAGTGATTTCGGCTACCAGGTCGACGAGGCCGAGGTCACTTACTGGGGCGTCTGCCCGAGCTGTCAGACGGAGTCGGCGGACCGCGCGGGGATACCTGCGGACAGTTGAGTTGAGGAGGAAAACATGAGCGAACGACCTAAGGTGACCACCACCGACGCGGGCATTCCCGCCGCCAGCGACGAGTTCTCNNCCCGCTTCTCCACCGTGGCCGGAGAGCTGGGCAGCGCCGACAGCAACCGCGACCCCCGGGGCTTTGCTCTGAAGTTCTACACGCAGCAGGGAAACTACGACCTGGTGGGTAACAACACCCCCGTCTTCTTCATCAGAGATCCCCAGAAATTCCAGGATTTCATTCATTCGCAAAAGCGCCGCGCCGACACCCACACGCGCGACAACAACATGCAGTGGGATTTCTGGACGCTCTCACCGGAGTCGGCGCACCAGGTCACCATCCTGATGGCTGACCGGGGCATTCCCAAGACCTGGCGGCACATGAACGGCTATTCCAGTCACACCTTCTTATGGGAGAACCGGGGCGGCGAGAAGTTCTGGGTCAAGTACCACTTTCACACTGACCAGGGCAGCGAGTTCTACACCGCAGCCGAGGGCCAGGCGATGGCCGCCGAGGACCCCGACTGCCACCTCCGCGACCTGCACCAAGCGATCAAGCGCGGCGAGCACCCGAGCTGGACGCTCTCGGTGCAGCTGATGCCCCTGGCCGAGGCCGCCGACTACCGCTTCAACCCGTTCGNNCCCTTTCGACCTGACCAAGGTTTGGCCGCACAGTGATTACCCGCTGCAGCCGATCGGCCGGATGGTGCTCGACCGCAATCCCGACAACTACTTCACCGACATCGAGCAGGCTGCCTTCGAGCCGGCCAACATGGTCCCCGGCGTTGGGCCCAGCCCCGACAAGATGCTCTTGGGCCGTCTCTTCTCCTACCCCGACACCCACCGGCACCGGATCGGACCCAACTACCTGCAGCTGCCGATTAACCGGCCCCAGGTTGAGGTTCACTCCTACAACCGCGACGGCGCCATGCGCTACTCGAATCCCCCCGACCCCGTCTACGCGCCCAACTCCTACGGCGGCCCCAAGGCCGACCCCGGGGCGGCCGAGACGGCCTGGTTCGCGGAGGGGGGCGAGATCATGCGCGCTGCCTACAGCAAGCGCCGCGACGACGATGACTTCATCCAGCCCGGGACCTTATACCGACAGGTCCTCGACGAGGGCGCTCGGCACAGGCTGGCCAGCAACATCGCCGGGCACCTCGCCCAAGGAGTTGAGCCGCAGACCCTGGTCCGGGTGATCGACTACTGGACCAAGGTCGACCTCGAGCTGGGAGCGCGGGTGGGCCAAGCCACCCGGTCTGGCAACGGCCACCAGCCGGGGCCGGCACCAGCCCAGCTTGCCGAGCCGGCCGCCACCAGCGGACAGCACTAGCCGCACCTAGCCACGAGGCAGCCCCGGCCAGTTAGGGCCGGGGCTGCCTTGCACCCTAGAATCCCTCGACGTGGGTCGAATTCGAACGGTGGTGGTTCCGGCGGGAGGGCTGGGCACTCGCTTTCTGCCAGCCACCAAGGCGCTCCCCAAAGAGATGGTGCCGGTCGGTGACCGGCCCTCGATCCAGTGGGGGATCGAGGAGGCGGTGGCGTCGGGGATCGAGCGGGCGGTGATCGTCACTGCCCCCGGCAAGGAGTTGATCCAGGCCCACTTCGCCGCCGACCCCGGGCTGGTAGCGACACTCGAGGGAAGGGGTGCTGATGACCTGGCCCACCGGGTGCGGGATATCTCCCAGCTCTGCCAGATGGAGTTCGTGGTCCAGCCCGAGCCACTGGGGTTGGGCCATGCGGTGTGGTGTGCCGCGCCCCTGGTTCAGGGCGAGGAGGCGATCGGGGTGATGCTGCCCGACGATCTCTTCTCCGGCAGTCCACCATTGCTGGGCCAGTTGATCGACGTCTACCGCCAGCAGCACTGCACCGTGCTCGCCCTGCGCCGCTGCCCCCGCGACCAGATCTCGCGCTACGGGGTCGCCGCGGTCGAGGGCGAGGGCGCCATCTTCCGGGTGACCGACGTGGTCGAGAAGCCGTCAGCTGCGGCTGCCCCCAGCGATCTCGCCCTGATGGGCCGCTACGTGCTCACCCCTGAGGTGATCGCCGAGCTGGAGACCACCTCGGCCGGGGCGGGCGGAGAGATCCAGCTGACGGATGCGATTCGTCGTCTGGCCCAGAAGGGCGCTGTGGTCGGCCTGGAGTTCACCGGCCGGCTCCTCGACGTCGGCACCTTGGAGAGCTGGCTGGCCACCAACGCGGAGATCGTCTGGCGCGATCAGGAGCTCGGCCCCATGCTCCGGGCACGGATCCAGGAACTGGAGCTGAACCAGGAGTAGGTGCGCCCTGATGGTGGTCGTGAGACATCCCCAGCAGTGCCTCCGCCGTCGCGACAATGCTGCAAAAACTCTCGCTGGGGCGAGTTATACTGCCCTGCCAGATGGCAATCGGTGCGGAGCAACCCGTCTTCAATCCTATTCGACTTCAGGTAGTGCAATGGCAATGCAACGCCCGCGGCGCGGTGATGACCTTCTGCGCTACCGCAGCCAGGAGGGAGACTTCGAGGTAGAGGTTTCACACACCCTCAACAAGTGGTGTGTTTCGGTGCTGCGGCTGGAAGATTCCAGCATTGTGGCCCAGGACTTCTACCCAGAGCGTTGGAAGGCGATGGCCCGCGCCCAGGACTTCCTGCGCATTCTCAACATGCGCAACCGGCCCGGGAGCGAGGAGGAGAGCGAACACCCCGACGACGGTGATCGACCGGCGCCCACCTCGGCGGTCGGCCCCGGACTCGGTCGCTGAGCTCACCGTCAGGGCGGCTCACCGCCAGCGTTCCCATCCCGCCCGGCCACGCGGTGGCTGATCCCCACGCCCACACCACCGCCAGCGACGGCATGGTCAGCCCCCGCCAGCTCGTGCAGGCGGCGGCAGGGGCGGGACTGAGCGTGGTGGCGATCACTGATCACGACACCTTCAGCGGGTGTGCCGAGGCGGCGGAGGCGGGCGAGGAATTTGCCATCGAGGTCGTCCGGGGCGAGGAGGTGACCACGTCGTCGCCGGCCAACGTCCATGTCCTGGGGCTATTTCTGGGCGGCCCGGTGCGAATGGGCATGGCCGTCGAGGACACCATCGCCGCCATCCATGACCAGGGCGGCCTGGCGATCCTGGCCCATCCCTGGATGCCCACCTACTTCGCCTCCATCTCCCCGGGGGCGCTGCGGCGACTGATCTCGCGCCTGCCGGTGGACGGGATCGAGATCCGTCACACCTGCCCGACCACCAAGGGGCGCATCCGCGGTCTCGACCAGTTCTATGAACTGCATCGGGATCGATTGGGGGCTGCTCTGGGCTCCAGCGACAGCCATTTCGGCGGCTACGATCTCGCCCGGACCGTCACCATCTTCCCGGGAAGAAGCGCGCTCGACCTCCGCCGGGCGATTGAGTCCCACTCGACCAGACCCTTGGAGCGCTACCGGCGCCCCCCGGGGCCGCCGCTGACGCTCAGGCTGAAACAGCAGGCGCGCAGCATGGGCTGGCTATCCTGGCAGCGGTGGCGGGGTCGAATTGGCCACGAAGGAGCCTGAGCTAGTTGAACCGGAACTACATGAAACGCGAGTGGGGGGCGGTGGCCTTCGTGATCACGGCCATCCTCGGTGGCCTGGCCGTGCTGGTGGCCCTGCTGATCAAGGCCATCTCGCCGACCGCGATCCCGCCCGCCCCTCCCTGCCCCCGGACGACCCCGGTGGTGATCCAGGCGCAGGCCTCACCATCAGCGTCGCCCACGGCCAGCGTCTCCATCAAGCCGGTGCCTTTCGGTTGTCCGACTCCTCAGGTGATCGTCAAGACGCCAACTCCCAGTCCTTCGGCGTCGGCTTCGGCGTCTGCCAAGGCCTCCTCGACCGCGACACCGTCGGCCAGTCCATCGGGTTAGACGCGCTTCTCGTGGCCGCCATCGAGGTGCGGGAGCCTAGCGATCAGGTCGGCAGAGGGCGGCAGATGTCACATTTGAGCGCCGCGTGGTGCTGAGAGAGATGTGTACGGTTCAACCCGCAGTCTCGGCGCCCCCCAGCCGCTGAGAGTGGTCAGACGACCAGTTCCCTCTGGCCCACTGGCCCTTGAGGGCGGCGACTTCGAGGCGCTTTTCGAGGCGGAGTACTCCTCAGTGGTGGCGGTTGCGGCGCGGGTGCTGCGGGAGCGATCGGCCGCGGAGGATGTCGCCCAGGAGGTGTTCCTCGACTTCCACCTCAGGTATCCCAACGGCCACCAGACGGCTGCTGGCTGGCTCCGCCTGGCAGCGGCCCATCTGGCCCTGAACCGAATGCGCGGTGACCGCCGTCGCTCCCGTCGCGAACTGAAGGTCGACGACGAGCACCAGACGGACGACACCCCGGAGACGGCGGCTCTCGCCAGCGAGACCCGTCATGAGGTTCAGGGAGCCTTGGGTCGCCTCAAGCGTCGGCATGCGGCCCTCTTGATATTGCGCTACAGCGGTCTCTCCTATTCAGAGGTGGCGACCGCGCTGGCGATTCCGGTGAGCCAGGTGGGTGTGCGCCTGCGGCGCGCCGAAGCGGCTCTGCGTAAGGAGGTTGAACGTGATCGCATTGCTCCATCCCTCTGAGGGAAAGCTGCGGCGGATTGTCGATGAGCCTTTGCTGGTCGCGGACCGGGTCAAGGTTCATGTCCGCTCCTGCCGCCGTTGCTCCGCCCGGCTCCGCAGCTTTTCGGCGGAAGTAACGGAAGTCCGTCGGCTTCTTCCCGCCAACCCCGCAGTGGCAGTTGACGTCAAGGCGAGTTTGTCGAGGGTTCAGCGTCGGCTGAGCACGGCGAAGCCAGCTCCGCGTCGCTCGATAGGAGAGCGGCTGCCCCAGCGCCTCACCCATCCGGGTCGGGCCGGGGGGATAGTCGCGGCCATCGCGGTCCTGGGCATCACCACCGGTACGGTCACCGCCGTGGCTGGAGTCCAGTGGACCCAGATCTTCGCCCCCACCAAGGTTGCTCCTCTGGCGGTGACGCGATCGGAGCTGTTGGCGCTGCCCCACCTCTCGGAGTTCGGCCGGTTAGCCGGCGTGGAAGATCTGAAGCTCTTACCCGAACCCAGCTTGGCGGCCGCCGAATCGGCCGCCGGGGTCACCCTCACCATGCCCAGCAAGTTGCCCTCGGGAGTGACCGGCACTCCCGAGTACCTCGAGGTTCCGCGCTACAGCTCAACCTTCACCTTCAGCGCCGCTCGAGCCGAGGCAGCCGCTCTGGCCGCCGGAGTCGCCCTGCCGCCACTGCCAGCGGGATTCGACGGGGCTCAGCTTCGCGAGTCGGTCGGACCCGGGATCGTCGTGGTCTACGGCATCGGCGAACAATCTCTTCCATTGTCCATATCCGATCTCCTCGGAGGCCACCACGCCAGCCACCGGGACTGCTCCTCGGGAAGCGCCTGTGCGTCCCCTAGCCCTCGCTCGATCAGCGATGCCAAACTGCCCACCTTGGCCCTGCTGGCGGTGCGCGCCCCAGTCCTGGAGTCGACGGGGGTCAGCGTGTCGCAGCTGGAGAACTACCTGCTGAGCCTGCCCTTTCTGCCCGCCGCATTGGTGACGGCCATCCACCAGTTGGGCAATCCCATCGACACCCTGCCCATCCCCATCCTGACCAACCTGGGTCAGTCCCAACCGGCCAAGGTCGACGGCCAGAAGGCGGTGTTGTTCGCCGCCGGCAGCCCGCTGGTGGCAGCGGTTGTCTGGGAGCAGACCGGGGTGGTCCGAGCCATCGGCGGCCTGGTCGACTCGGGCACGGTGTTGAGCCTGGCCCGTGGCTGAGGGTGTCGCCGAATCCCAGGTCGCTGACGAAAGTCTCCTCGGCTCGGATGCTTTGGCGATCTCCAGCAGTCCCGCCATCTACGTCAGCCAGCTGACCAAGAGGTACGGCCAGACCCTGGCCCTCTCCGGGCTCAGCATGTCCGTCCCTCGGGGCGAGGTGTTCGGCTTTCTGGGACCCAATGGGGCTGGCAAGACGACCCTAGTGAAGATGCTCCTGGGGCTCGCCCGCCCCACCTCCGGGGAGAGCATGGTCCTGGGCTCGCCGGCGGGCTCCTTGGACGCCCGCCGCCAGGTGGGCTACCTGCCTGAGCTCTTCCGATATCAGGGCTGGCTGACGGCCCGTGAGGTGCTCGCCCTGCATTGCCGACTGGCCCAGCTGGAGCGCTCAGCTAGGCCCGACGCGATCCGAGGAGCCCTCGCGACAGTTGGACTTTCCCACCGGGCCGACGACCGCATCGCCGGCTTCTCCAAAGGCATGCAGCAGAGACTAGGTCTCGGCGTCGCGCTCCTGGGTAATCCCCAGTTGGTGCTCTTGGACGAGCCCACCTCAGCGCTCGACCCGGTCGGCCGCCACGACGTCAGGGAGATCGTGCGCGGGCTCCGCGACCAGGGGGTGGCCGTCTTCCTCAACTCCCATCTGCTTTCCGAAGTCGAGCAGGTCTGTGACCGAGTGGCAGTTGTCGACCACGGGCGGGTGATCGCTACCGGGCGGCTGGCCGAGCTGCTGGGCCGTCCCCAGGTCAGGGTGCGTTGCACCGGGCTGGCGGCCGAGGCCCGCCAGGGGCTGAGCTCCTTTGGCAAGCTCGTCGATGACGAGGGCTGGCTGACGGTCTTGGCGATCGATCCCGGCCGGGTGCCGGACCTGGTCGCCGCCATCGTCGAGGCCGGCGGTCGCATCTATGCGGTGGACCCCGGCCAGCAGACCTTGGAAGAACGCTTTCTGCAGCTCATCGGGGGCGGCTGATGGCGATCTGGGTGATCGCCAGCCTGACTTGGCGAGAGCTCGTCCGGCGCAAGCTGGTGCTTGCCCTTTTGGCCCTCACCGGGATCGTGATCGGCGTCACCGGGTGGGGCTTCTCCCGGGTCCCTAGCCTCCACCTGGCCGGACATCCGCTGACGCAGGGAGAGATTCACACCGCGGCTGCTCAGCTACTGCTCCTAGTCATGTTCATGTTCAGCTTTGTCTTGGCCTTGACCTGTGCCTTCCTGGCCGCCCCCGCCATCGCCGGCGAACTGGAATCTGGAGTGGCGCAAAGCCTTCTCTCTCGCCCTCTTCGCCGCCGTGATCTGCTGCTCGGCCGCTGGCTGGGACTGTCTTTGCCGATCGCGATATACACCGCGGTGTCGGTGGCCTTGGAGTTCGCCTTGGTCGACTGGACTACCGGCTACTGGCCGCACCTCCCGGTAGCCTCCGGAGCGGCTCTGCTGGGAGAGGGCCTGACCTTGCTGACCTTCACCCTTGCCCTCAGCACGCGGATCTCGGCGATCACGGCCGGGGTGATCTCGGTGATCGCCTTCGGGACCATGTGGTTAGGCGGCGTGGCCGGTGCTTTCGGTCAGGTCTTTCACAACGCGGCGATCACCAACGTCGGGGTGGCCACCCACTTTCTGCTGCCCACCGATGGGCTCTGGCATGCTGCGGTCTTTGCCATGGAGCCATCGTCCTTCGCCGGTGAGGCTTCCCGGGGACTGGGCAGTACCTTTGCCTCGGCCACGGGCCCGACGGTGGCCTATCTGGTCTGGGTGGTCCTCTGGCTGATCGTTGTCCTCGGCCTGGCGCTGTGGAGCTTTGAGCACCGGGAGGCCTGATCCAGGCTGGCCAGTGCGCTCAGAGGCTGAGCAAAGCCCGGGGCCCGTTGCCCGCGACGATGTCGGTAAGGGGAAGGGAGAGGTCGATCTCGGCCATGGATTCCGATCCGATCTTGACCGAAATCTGCGAACTGAGGCGCAACCCGGCCACCCGGACGCAGTCGCGGAGGAAGGGAAACGCCAGCAATACCAGCTGGTTAGAGAGGCGGTTGAGCAGGGCGCGCCGGGGATCGGGGGCTGTCTGTTCCAGACTGCGGTCGCGGAAGGCCATCACGGTCACCTCGTCGGTGAGCTTGATGGGGTCGGTCCAGCTGTAGGCCTCACCCAGGCCGTCGCAATCGACGTACCGGTCCCGCTGCGGAAAGAGCCGCAGGGGTTGCTCCAGAGAGGCAAGCGATTGGGCGTCGCCCTCTACGAAGAAGGGGATGTCGGGCAACCCCGGTGTCTCCGGTTGGCTCGGGTAGCGGACGCTGAAGCCCACTGTCTCCACGCCCCAGAAGGGATTGGGCACCTTGATCCAGAAATCGCTGGGGGAACTGGGCACGCTTGTTCGCCGAGCATAGCGCACCGGGGCGCCGCTTACCAGACCGAGAAAATCGGCTCAGGAGTTCTGGGAGAATTCGGAGGCCCAGAGAGACTCAACCTGCGCCTGGGTCGCCTCCCGGCTACCGCTGTTGTCGACGACCCAGGTGGCCAGCTCCCGCTTCCTGGTGAGGGGCATCTGGGACGCGATGCGCTGGCGGCCCTCGTCCTCGGTCAGGCCCGTCCGCTGCCGCAGGCGGAGCAGCTGGGTGAGGGGGTCGACCCAGACAACCAGCGTGCCATCGAACTCTCCTGACCTCTCCGTCTCGTAGAGCAGGGGGACGTCGTAGACAACCAGCTGAGCCCCGGATTCCTGGGCTTGGCGGATCTCATGTCGGCTCAGTTCGAGGACGCGAGGGTGGACGATCCCGTTGAGGCGCTCGCGCGCCTCGGCGTCGGCGAAGACCAAGCGACCCAGCTGCGGGCGGTCCAGCGAGCCATCCTCGGCGATCACCCCGGGACCGAAACTCTGGGAGATCTCCGCCAGAGCTGAGCTGCTCACTCCGACCACGTCGCGGGCCAGCTGGTCGGCGTCGACAATCCATGCTCCCTTCTCGGCGAGAAGTTGGGCGACGGTTGACTTGCCGCTGGCGATTCCCCCGGTCAGGCCGATTAGCCGACTCACGTCGGCGCCCGCTCCGATCCGTCCCTCTCATCAATCGGGCGCACGAAGCAGGCGTCGGGATCGAGGAGTCTCTCCAATCGCGTACCCGGGGTATGTACCCGTACCCCGCGTCGGGCGGGCACCCCGATCTCCCAGCCCTGACGGTGGAGTTCGCGCGCCTCGGCCAGGGTGGTCACCTGGGAGATGGCGGTGCCGTCGGTCATCTGCAGGGTGGGGGTCCGGGTGCCGGGGTAGCCGAGGGCGACTTCCCCCCCGCTCTCGAGAAGAAAGCGGAGATCAGAGAAGGCAGGCTCACCGAAGCTGGGCGGATCCTCCGCCTCGATCAGCTCGGCCAGAGAGGGCGCCGCTCCCTCTTTGACCTGCTCCCGGACCTGCTTGCGCTTCTGGATGTGCTGCTGGCGCTCGCGCCGCCGCACCTCGGTCTGCACGGCTGCCGCAGCCTGGGTCAGCCGGTTGAGGCGAACCTGGAAGGGCGCCATCTCCTCACGGATACGGCGCT